>JBFXHW010000108.1:0-8624 GCA_050176605.1 Sphingobium sp.
CGGTCTCGCCCTTCTAACGCCTGTCCTGGCCCGATGGCACGTCCTTCGACTATGGCAATGACGAGCCCGCGCTGCGGCAGGAGATAGCGAAGCTCGATCCGCGCGATCTCGCCGGATATGAGCGTTTTCTCGATTACAGCGCCGGAGTCTATCGCGAGGGCTATGAGCGGCTGGGCCACGCCGCTTTCCTCAATTTCGGGTCGATGGTGAAGGCGGCGCCTTCGCTCGCCCAGTATCAGGCGTGGCGATCCGTCTATGCCATGGTGTCGAGCTTCGTCGGCAATGAAAAGCTGCGCCAGGCGCTGTCCTTCCACACGCTGCTGGTCGGCGGCAACCCGATGACGACCAGCGCCATCTATGCGCTTATCCACAAGCTGGAAAAGCAGGGCGGCGTCTGGTTTCCGCGCGGCGGCACCAACCGCCTGATCGCCGCGATGGTCACGCAGTTCGAGCGGATCGGCGGCACGCTGAGGCTGGGTGATCCGGTGGCGCGGATCGAGATGATGGGCGACCGGGCGACCGGCGTGGTGACTCGGGGCGGATGGCGCGGCAATGCCGACGCCATCGCCAGCAATGCCGACCTGATGCACAGTTATCGCGACCTTCTGAGCCAGCACGGGCGCGGACGCCGCCACGGTGAGGCGCTGGCAAAGAAGAAATGGAGCCCCAGCCTCTTCCTCGTCCATTTCGGAATAAAAGGGACATGGCCGGGCATTCCCCATCACATGATCCTGTTCGGCCCGCGCTATCGCGAGCTGCTCACCGACATATATGATCATGGCGTGCTGCCCGCCGATTTCTCGCTCTATCTCCATCATCCGACGGTGACCGATCCGGGCATGGCGCCGGAAGGATGCTCGACCTTCTATGCGCTCGCGCCCGTGCCGCACATGGGCAAGCTGCCAGTCGACTGGGACGAGATCGGCCCCGCCTATGCCGACCGGATACTGGACGAGATCGAGCGCCGCCTGATCCCCGATATCCGCTCGCGCATCGTCACCCGGTTCCATTATGCGCCGCCCGATTTCGCCCATGATCTCAACGCCCATCTGGGCAGCGCCTTCAGCTTGGAGCCGCTGTTGACGCAAAGCGCGTTTTTCCGTGCGCACAATCGCGACGATGTCATATCCAACCTCTATCTGGTCGGCGCGGGCACGCATCCGGGCGCGGGCATTCCCGGCGTGGTGGGCAGCGCCAAGGCGACGGCGCGGCTGATGACGGAGGATCTGCGGTGAGAAAGCTGAACCGGCTGGCGGTCTATTGCGGATCGGCGACCGGCAACGACGCGCTGTTCATGGAATGCGCGCGCGAGGTCGGGGCAGAGCTTGCCCGCTGGGGCATCGCCATCGTCTATGGCGGCGGCAAGCTCGGCCTGATGGGGGCGCTCGCCGATGCGGCGCTGGCCGAGGGCGGAGAGGTGATCGGCGTGATCCCCGAGGCGCTGGTCGGCGCGGAGGTCGCCCATCGCGGCGTCACCGAACTGCATGTCGTGCCCGACATGCACAGCCGCAAGGCACTGTTCACCAGCCTTTGCGACGGTTTCCTGACACTGCCCGGCGGCGTCGGTACGATGGACGAGCTGTGGGAGGCGGTGAGCTGGGCGCAGCTTGGCTATCATGACAAGCCGGTCGGCCTGCTCAATGTCGGCGGCTATTATGATCCGCTGATCGAGTTCAACGCGCGGATGGTATCGGCGGGCTTCATCCGCCCGGCCCATGCCGGCATCCTGATCGCGCGCGACAACCTGACAACGCTGATCGACGCGATGGAACAGTATGAGCGGCACGAAACGCTGGTTTCGATCATGATCAAGCGGAACTGATGGACCGCGCCGCGCTGGTCACCTTCGCGCGGGAAAGCATCGCGAAGGGGTCGAAAAGCTTTGCCACGGCCTCGCTGCTGTTCGCGCCGCAAACGCGGGAGCGGGCGTGGCTGCTCTATGGCTGGTGCCGCGCATGCGACGATATCGCCGATGGACAGGCGCTGGGCGGCGCGCTGTCGCGGGTCGACGATCCGCAGGCCCGTCTGGAGGAAATCCGCGACAAGACGGCGCGCGCGCTCGGCGGAGAAACGACCGGCGATCCGGCCTTCGACGGCCTTGGCGTCGTGGCGGCGGAGACCGGCCTGCCGCACGCGCTGGCCGGCGACCTGATCGAGGGTTTCGCGCTCGACGCGGCGGGATGGCGGCCGCAAACCACCGACGACCTGATGCGGTACTGCTATCATGTGGCGGGCAGCGTGGGCTGCATGATGGCCGTGGTGATGGGTGTTACGCCGGATGACAAGGCGGTGCTGGACCGCGCCTGCGACCTCGGCCTCGCCTTCCAGCTTGCCAATATCGCGCGCGATGTGGCCGAGGATGCGGAGGGCGGGCGCTGCTATATCCCGGCGGACTGGCTGGCCGAAGAGGGGATGAGCGCCGAAACGATGATGCTGCCGGAAAATCGCGCGAAGCTGGCGGCGATCGGCGCGGGGCTGGCCGCGCTGGCCGGCCGCCATGAGGCGAGCGCTCGGCACGGAACGCCCGCCCTGCCGTTCCGCAGCGCATGGGCGGTGCTCGCGGCGGCGGGCATCTATGGCGACATCGCGCGCGAGGTCGCGCGGCGCGGGAAAACGGCGTGGGACGCGCGGGTGGTCACGTCCAAGGCGGCGAAGCTCGGCTGGGTCGCGCGCGCCGGTGTGCAATCGCTGACCCGGCGCGGGCGCTGGCCCGCCGACGAACCACGCGATCCGGCCCTGTGGAAGCGGCCTTCTGGCAGGACCACGCTATCATAGGGCCGCGTGCACGGACCTGCCCCGGTCGCGGACGATATCCTGATCGCTAGAATTCGTTCGCCGCTATTTGCTCCTGCGGCATTGCCACAGTCACCTGCTCTGCGGAAATCCGCGCGGCATCGTCGCGCTTGTTCACCCTGGCCCAGGTGTCGACGCTATATCCATATTCGGCAAGGCAGTCGCCCATTGCCCGCTTGAGCTTTCGTTCCTTTCCGGCGCGAATAGTCCGCGACACTCCGACGCCAACCAGTATCCCGACGACCGGCATGGCGGCCGTGGCAGCAGCGGCTGCCGCGCCGCTTGTCGTGATACCGACCATGCCCGTCCCGACCATGGCCACGCCAGTGCCGAGCGTACCGGCTCCGGTGGCAAGCGCACTCGCGGCGGCGCCCTTGAAATTGGATGTATAGCCTTGTCGCGCCAAGGTCTGACAGGTTCTGAAGTCGGATTCGAAAGCCGTCCGGTCGACCACTGGCGTTGAAACCGTTGCGGCGAAATTGCGCGGTCGTGTCGAACACCCTGGTGCCAGCAATCCTGCAATGATCGTCATGCCGATCATGTGCGATTTGAGCATGTCCATTCTCCCCGTTTCCTGTCCCTTGCTGGTGCGGTGGTAGGATGGAGAGAAGCCCCCGGTAAGTTGCAGCGGACTGCGCAACGGTTGCATGAGCGTGATTGCCGCGCCGAACGCCCGCGCGGCTTCAGCCCTCCAGTTGACCCGGCGGGGTCATGCCGCGAGACAGCATCGCGGTCGCGGCGACGGTGAGGAACATGTCGCCGCCATTCGCAGCGGCTGCAGGGCCGATATCGCGGAACAGGCGGGCGCGCATTTCGTCCGAGATTTTCGCTTCTTCCTCGAACGGATCGTTCGTTCCCATTTCCGCGCAGGTCCTGTCGTCGCGGGCGCGATCTCCGCTAAGGTCGCCGACCCGTTCGATAAGGACAGGCATGGCGGCGGGCGTCCGCGCCGCGTCAAGCGCCGCCAGCAGCACGATGCCGTCGAGACGCGTGACCTTGGGCAGGGGAACGCCCTTGAAGATCAGGAACAGGGGCGTGAATCCGACCATGCCGTCCAGCATCACGAAGAGATTGCCCTCGAGCGGCAACGCCCAGCCCTTGAACGACAGCCCCGCGCCCCCCATCGTCACCTCCAGCAGGCCGGAGTCGCCCCGTCTGAACATGCCATAGTCGTGAAACACCCTGTCTTTCATCAGGACCGACGGGCGGGTCGTGCGCCAGAAACCCTCATAGGCGGTGCCGCGACGCTCCGTTTCGATCCGCGCTTCCGCGACGCAGTTCAGCGTTCCGCCGCCCACGGCCGTCGGCAATTCGACCGACCTGTTGGCCAGTTCCGGATCGACGCCCAGCAATTGCGAGAAAGAGTCGAGGTCGCGCTGCCAGTCCTGCATCGAAAATCCGGACACGCTCTTCGCGATCAGGTCGGTGATCCGCGCAAGATTATGTTCCGTGGGAGTAACGCTTCCCGTCGCCCATCGCCCGACAAGCGACTTGTCCACCCCCAGCAGGGATGCGGCGCGCGCCTTGCTGATGCCGAGCGCAAGCAGTCCGATCCGAAACAGGATATTGAATGGAACCATCGCCCCTCCCCGCGATCTTATCCGACAATAGCGTGCGGCAGGCAATCGGGATTTTTCGGTGCTTGCGCCTTGATTTTGCTACCGAACCGAGTGACCCGGCATTGCCGGGCCGGGAGCGTCAGCCGATAAGTTCGCTGCCGATGCCGATCAGCACTCCGGCAACGGCGGCGAGCGCCAGATACAATATGGCCCGCACACGGTATGAGGCCCTGTATCGGCGAAATTGCTTGTGCCCGCAATGTGTCTGGCACGGTTCCCCGCTGTCGCAATCCGCGCAGAAGGCGAAGGCGTCGCGGCGTTTTGGCCCAAGGACATCCAGCAGCCTGATAAGCGGCGATTTGGGCGGCCTGCCCTCTTCGCCGACGACCCAGTTCCGCGCGGCGCGCTGGCTTTGCGCGGCTTCATACTCGTCCAGATCGACCGAATAGCCCTGCACCCGCATGACGACGACTTTCGGCAGCCGGTCCTCGAACTCTATTCCGCATTCGCCCTCGCCGACCCACATCACCGTGGCGAATGCCTCATAGTCGTCCAGCTTCAGCCACAGGGACCGTCCCGGCTGCAACCGGCGGCTGGTCGCGATGCGCGCGCCGCCCAGGGACAGATCTTTCAGTTCGCACGAAAAATTCCCGTCAGACAGCATGATCCTGCACGGGAAGGACAGCGATGCCCTTCCGTCCCTGCGGGGGCAGGACACGGCCTCATTGCGGATTTCTGCGGCCTCTGGTTCCATTGGAACACCTATAGCCCAGAGGCATCGCCAACTGGTTAATCAGTAACCATGCCGGTTTGGCCGATGTCCGGGCCGGGTCCGAAGGCGACTATGACGTCGCTCTGGCTTTGGTGACGATCTCCGTAATCTCGTCGAGCAAAGCCAGACGCTTCTTCTTCAGAGTCTCGGTACGCTCGTCGCTGGCGGCTTCGCTCTCCACCTCGATCCGGTGAACCTCACGGTTTACCTCGTGATAGTCGTCGGCCAGTCGCGCATAGTGCGCATCTTCCAGCTTGAGGCGGCTGACCAGATCGCGGTCGCTGGCAAAAATCTGGGTCAGTTCATTGGGTGTATGCTGTGACATGATCGCAAATCCTGTGTTGGCTATCCATCGGTAATGCATGCGACATCCAGGGCGGGCCATCCTTGATCCGCCTCAAAAGAGTATCGGGTTTTCGTTCCGGAAGAGCGGTCGCGCACAAGCACTTCAACCGCGCAGCATGCCGCCCAGCTTTTCCGCCGCCTTCACGACCGCCGCGCTGATCGCGGAGAGTTCCTCCTCGGTGAAGCTCTTCTCGCCCGGTTGCAACGTCACCTCGATAGCGAGCGACTTCGTGCCGGGCTCAACCCCCGCGCCGGTGAAGAGATCGAACAGCCGCGCGTCGACGATGCTTTTCCTGTCCGCGCCCTTGACGGCACGCACCAGCGCATCGGCCTCGAGGCTCTCCGGCACGATGAAGGCGAAATCGCGCGTCACCGCCTGCAACGCGGGCGGCGCATAGGGCGCACGCATGAAGCCTGTCTTGCGCTTGGCCGGTATGCAATCGAGGAAAAGCTGGGCCGCGACGACCGTGCCGGAAAGGTCGAAAGCCTTCGCCAGCGCCGGATGCAGCACGCCATATTCGGCGAGAATATTCTTCGGGCCGAGGCGCAGCGTGCCGGACTGGCCGGGATGATAGCTGGCATCCGCCTCGCCGAACATCTGAAGGTTCGCGACCGGCGCGCCCGCCGCCTCCAGCAGGGCCAGCGCCTCCGCCTTCGCGTCGAACGCATCGAAAGCGCGCGCCTTGCCGCTTGCCCAGCCGCGCGGCGTCTTGTCGCCCGCCATGACGAGGCCGAGCGTCAGCTTCTCTATACTGCTGCCGTCTTCGGCACGGAAATAGCGACGGCCGATCTCGAACAGGCGGACTGACGACGCGCCGCGATCCATGTTCCGCCCCGTGGCGGACAGCAGGCCGGGCAGCAGCGAGGGGCGCATGACCTTCATCTCTTCCGAGATCGGGTTTGCCAGCCCCCAGTCGCCCCCGCCGACGGAGGCTGCTTCTTTCTCCGAAATGAAGGACCAGTTCACCGCCTCGTTGAGCCCGCGCGCGGCGGCTGCACGGCGCGCGCGGCGCTCGATCATCTGCTCCGGCGTCGCGGTCGGTTTGGCGACGCCCGGTGCACGCGGCAACGGCGTCGAGGGTACCTTGTCCAGCCCGACGATGCGCACCACCTCCTCGACGATGTCCGCCGGGCCGTCGATATCGCGCCGCCAGCTCGGCACGGTGATGGTCCCGTCGTCGCCGACCAGGAAGCCGAGTCGTTCGAGGATCGCCTTCTGCTCGCCGGCCGCGACCGCGACGCCCGCCAGCCTTTCGGTGAGCGCCGGATCATAGGCGAAGTTGCGCGGCGCAACTTGGGGATCGCCGCTGCGCGTCACGCCACTGGGCGTACCGCCGCAATACTGCGTAACCAGCCATGTCGCGATTTCCAGCCCGTCATCCAGAAAGGCGGGATCCACGCCGCGCTCGAACCGCTGCCGCGCGTCGGAAGTGAGGCCGAGCGCCTGGCCCGTCCGCGCGATATGTTCGGGCGTGAAATAGGCGCATTCGATGACGACATCGGTGGTCGTCTCGCTGACGCCGCTGTCCTCGCCGCCCATGATGCCGCCGATGTCGTGCACCTGCGCGCCGTCGGCGATCACCGTCATCGTCTCGTCGAGCGTATAGGTCTTGCCGTTCAAGGCCAGCACCTGCTCGCCCGGCTTTGCCAGCCTCGCGACCAGACCGCCGGAAAGCTTCGCCTTGTCATAGACATGGAGCGGGCGGCCAAGGTCGATCATCACGAAGTTGGTGATATCGACCAGCGCCGAGATCGGTTTCTGCCCGATCGCCTTCAGCTTGCCCGCCATCCACTGCGGGGCAACGCCGTTGGCGACGCCGCGCACTTCCTGCCCGAAGAAAGCGGGGCAGCCGTCCGGGTCGTCTGTCCGCACGTCCGGGCCGGGGCCTTCGGTGGCAATCGGTTCGGCGGGCATGCGATAGACGTCGCGCAGCGGCCGGAGCGTGCCCAGCCCCTTGGCCGCGAGATCGCGCGCGATGCCGCGCACGCCCATGCAATCCTGCCGGTTGGGCGTGATCGAAAGGTCGATCACCGGATCGTCGAGCCCGGCATAGCCGGCGAAATCCGCGCCGACCGGCGCATCCCCCGGCAATTCGACAATGCCCTCATGATCGTCGCCCAGCTCCAGCTCGCGGCTTGAGCACATCATGCCGTTCGATTCGACGCCGCGAATGGCGGCGACGCGCAGCACCATGCCGTTGGCCGGAACAGTCGCGCCCGCCGCGCCGAATATGCCGACGAGGCCCGCGCGCGCATTGGGCGCGCCGCACACCACCTGCAAGGGTGTGCCGTCGCCATTGTCGACGGTCAGCACCTGCAGCTTGTCCGCCTGCGGATGCGGCGATGCCGTCAGCACCTTGGCGACGCGAAAGCCAGCCAGTTTCTCCGCCGGATTCTCTACGCCCTCAACCTCCAGGCCAATATCGTTGAGCGCCGCCAACAGGGTTTCGAGGCTCGCATCCGTATCCAGATGCTCCTTCAGCCAGCCGAGCGTGAACTTCATGCGCCCACTCCCCCCGATAGCGTGGGCACGTCGAGCGCGCTGAAGCCATAATGCCGCAGCCAGCGCAGATCGCCGTCGAAGAAGGCGCGCAGGTCGTTCATGCCATATTTCAGCATGGCGAGACGGTCGACGCCGGTGCCGAAGGCGAAGCCCTGCCACTCATCCGGGTCAAGCCCGCAATTCTCGATAACGCGGCGGTTGACCATGCCGCTGCCCAGCACCTCCATCCATCCGCCGCCGGGTGCGTCGCCGCTGCCGCCGATCACGCGCTGGCCCTTTTCGACGGTATAGCCGACATCGACCTCGACCGAAGGCTCGGTGAAGGGGAAATAGGAAGGGCGCAGGCGCAACGTGATGTCATCGCGCTCGAAAAACGCCTTGAGGAAGGTTTCCAGCGTCCATTTGAGATGGCCGAGGTGGATGCCCCGGTCGATCACCAGCCCCTCGATCTGGTGGAACATCGGCGTGTGCGTCGCATCGCTGTCGGAGCGATAGACGCGGCCCGGCGCGATGATGCGGATCGGCGGTTCCTGGCTGGTCATGGTACGGATCTGCACCGGCGAGGTGTGCGTGCGCAGCAGCATGTCGCGGCCCTGCACATCCTTGTCCGGGAAATAGAAGGTGTCGTGCATCGCCCGCGCCGGGTGGGTTT
>JBFXHW010000109.1:0-8564 GCA_050176605.1 Sphingobium sp.
AGCACCCGTCCACGCGAAGCTGCCGGTGCGCTGGCGGGGATCGGACTGGCGGCGCTTGTCCTCTTCTTCAGTTTCGGCGACGAGCTGCTGCCCGCCTTCCGCGAGCGGCATTATGTGCTCGGCGTCACTGGCCCGGTCGGCGCATCCTTCGACTGGATGCGCAAGACCGGCGCGCATATGGCGAAGGACCTTCTTGCCATCCCGCAGATACTGACGGTCGAGCAGCAGATGGGCCGCGCCGAGGCCGGGGAGGACACCTGGGACCCGAATGTCAGCGAGTTTCACGTCCGCCTGAAACCCGATGTCGGCGCGAGCGGCGAGGATGAAGCGCAGGACAGCATCCGAAAGGTGCTGGAATCCTATCCTGCTATCCAGACCGAGATCACCACTTTCCTGGGCGACCGGATCGGCGAATCGCTCTCCGGTGAAACGGCCGCGGTGACGATCAACGTCAACGGCAACGATCTGGCGGCGCTGGACCGCATCGCCACGCAGGTTGCGACGCAGCTCAGACAGGTGCCGGGCGCGGCGGATGTCATCGTCCATGCGGAACCCGGGACACCGATGCTGCGGATCGGGCTCGATCCGCGCCGCATGGCCGTGCACGGCATCGCGGCCGCCGATGCGGAGGATGCGATCCAGACGGTGTTTCAGGGGCGGATTTCCGGGCAGGTCAACGAAGCTGACAGGACCATCGACGTCGCCGTCACGGTGCCGCCCGACCTGAAGCGCGACCCCGAAGCGATCGGCGACATATTGGTGAGGGGTGCGCAGGGGCGCGCCGCCCGCCTTTCGGACATCGCCGCCATCGACCTGGAACAGGGCCGCGCGATGATCGTGCACGAAGGTGGCCAGCGACGACAGGTCGTGACCACCAACCCGACGCGCGCGGACATATCAGGCTTCGTTGCTGACGCGAAGGCGCGGATCGCGAAGGGCGTGAAAATGCCCAAAGGCGTCTACCTGTCCTGGGGTGGGGCCGCCGAGGGGGCCGCCGCCGCCAGCCGCCAGCTCGCCGCGCACGTCGCGCTCGCCGCGATCGCCATTTTCGTGCTTCTGGTGCTGGCATTCGGTGGGATGCGGCCTGCGTTGCTGATCCTGGCGGGTATGCCGCTGGCGATGGCAGGAGGTGTCGTCGCGGTGGCATTGACCGGCGGCGTCATGTCGCTGGGCGCATTGGTCGGTTTCGTAACCTTGTTTGGCATTTCGGCTCGCAATGCAATCCTGCTGGTCAGTCATGTCGACCATCTGGTGGAAATCGAAGGTGCGCCATGGTCGGTTGCGACAATATTGCGCGCGACGCGCGAACGCGTGACACCGATCCTGATGACTGCGCTCGTCACCGCCTTTGGCCTCGCACCTCTGGCGCTGGAAAGCGGGCAGGCGGGGCGCGAGGTGCAGGGTCCGATGGCGACCGTGATCCTGGGTGGCCTTGTCAGCTCGCTGGCGCTCACTCTGCTGCTAATGCCCGCGCTGATATGGCGGTGGAGACGTGAGGTGCCTGCGGTTGCAATGGTATAAGCCTATGCTTTGCAGCGAACAGCCTCTACGATAATATGGCTAAAGCCCCCCTTGGATACCACAATGGCAACACTCTCTGAGTCCGAGAAGCATTTCGTTATCGAAAAATTGGCGCAATTCTGCGGCCATGCGGAGGTTGCGCGTCAGTTGGAGTTGGAATGTGGTGTGGTAGTCGATCGGTGGCAGATCAGAACCTACGATCCGACCCACCCCAAGTTCGCCGGCGGCGAGAAACTGCGCGAACTCTTCTGGGCGAAGCGCGCGGCCTATGAGTCCGTGATCGAGGATGTTCCGATTGCTCATCAAGCGTATCGGCTGAATATGCTTCAACGAATGCTGGACGAGGCGAGGGCCAGGGGAAACATTTCCTTTGCCCTGAAAATCCTCAAACAGGCGAGAGGTGAAGTCGCGAAAACGGGCATTGATCGCGCGGATGCATACGAGGCTGGGCGTCGATCAGTCTTCAGGGAAATGTCCTCCAACATGCGGCAGATGCTCGTTGCGGAAATTTTGCGCGAAGACCTATTGGCGAAAAAGGGTATCGAGAATCAACATCTGACGGTGGTGGCGGAAGCCGCATAGCTAGAAGAGAATTGACGTTCACCGGCATTATATGTGGTAAAATATGTGGGATAAATGCCGATGAACGATAATATTATATTTAATATCAAACACATATTTTGATAGTTATAGAGACTCCCGCTCCGCCACCCTCCTGACATTCTGTAGCAAACGCACCAAGGGCTGTGCGGCGTGATTAGTGCAGTGCTAGCGGCGGCACTAAGTGTCGTTGGGGTGTCCGTTGGGGTTGGTAGTTTCCACAGCCCAATGCGGAATGGTCATGACCGGACTATAGCGATCTCCAGAAACCCAATAGACCTTAACCGTAAAATAGCTGGTATGTATGTCAGGCCCGGTGGTCCGATATTTCACCCAGCAATTTACGCTCAAAATTTCATGCCTTTTCGGTGGATCGAACGCGGGAACATGAGCTTTTTCTCCTCCCGGCGGAACGGTCGTCCACCTTTCGCTTATGCTGAAGTTCTCTGTTTCAATATTAGACTCCGATCCAATCTCAATTATGCGCCCGTTGGATCGGCCACGGTTCACGAAATCAATGCAGACAATTTCGCGGCCATCCACATTGGAAAGTCCAACGCTACCGTCAGCAGCATGCAATATCGCTCTTTCGGCCTCAATGAAGGAATCGGCGCTGGTTTTGGTGTGTATCGCGGCACTTCGCGCATAGATGGCGGCTGCAACCGCAGCGCCAAGTGTGAAAGCACCTATCAGAAGACCGAAGCCGCCGATCCACCAAGCCGCATCAGCAGCACTCTTAGCCGCGTCAGCAGCCTTCCATTGGGCACACAAATCGGAATCTCGATAATCATCGCCCTTGGAGCATGGCTTATCATGCTCAGAGGGTTTATTCGCTTGCTTGAGGGACGTGGCAATATCCTCAAGGGATCGTTCTATCTTCTCATTGGAGGCTTGGGGTGGGTTGGTCCCATCCTGTTTGGATGGTGGACTAGCACCTATTAATATCAGCCCTCCAAGCGCAAGGATGACACCCCGATAGCGTCCATAGCGGCGATAAGAAACCATGCTGGAAAAGTCCCCCGGTTTATCTTGACCGTGATGGACCCTTCCGATTCTGACAAGCCCCTATTGGTCGGGCGCCTGTTCCGGCTGGACTAGATGAAGGCGCGCGCCTCACCTGTAGGCGAAACGGCATCCGACGGCGCCTTTGCCGCTCCGGCCGGTTCGGGTCGACGCCGCGCGGGGCGGGCGATCAGCATCAGCAGGCGGCACACCGGCGGCCATATCGCCCCGGCGCTCCCGACATGGCGAAGGCCGTTTCCGGGCGCGGCATCCGTCCCCTTGAGCAGGCCACAGGCATGTCGTTCAGGCCGCATGGCGTACCCCTTCTTTCAGCACGGCATAATCATCGAACAGCGTTTCGAAATGGCGGTCCATCGGGCGCACGCCGCGCGCCGACGCAAGCGCCGCCGCGCGCATGCCCGCGCGATCGGCGGAAAGGAACCGCGCGATCGTTTCCTGCAAGGACGCCGCATCCGCCGAGCGATAGGCAAAGCCCGCGCCGGGCAGGAGCTGATCGGGCGCGCCGCCATTGTCCGGCACGATCAGCGGCAGGCCGCTCGCCCGTGCCTCGACCGCCACCATACCGAAGGTTTCGGCCTCGCACCCGTGGAGCAGCGCGTCGGCGCTCGCCAGCCAGCGCGCGAACATGTCCCGCTCGCGGATCGGCGGCATCAGCCGGATGTGCGGATTGCCGCCGATGGCCCGCACCACCTCGGCCTGCGCCCTGCCCTCGCCGAGCAGCAGCAGCCCCACCGGCCGGTCATAGCCCGCGCGCGTTACCGCCTCGATCAGCATCGGCAGCCGTTTCTCCGCCGCCAGCCTGCCCGCGGCGACGAACAGCGTGCCGTCCTCGCCCAGATTGCAGAGCGAGAGCATGTGGCGCCTCAGCTCTGCGGACCGGAGGCCGGGCGAGAAGATGCCGTCTTCCACGCCCATCGGATTGAGGGCGACATTGCCGATGCCGCCTTCTTCCAGCCGCCGGGCAAGGCCGCTGTTGGCGACGATGAAGCGGTCATAGCTGCGTTCCAGCCGGCGAAGATGCCGCCAGAACCAGCCGAACCCCCGGTCGATCGTCTCCCGGCTCGCCAGCGTTCCGAACCAGCGATAGGCATAGGCGGAAAGCGGATCGGCATGCATGATGAGCGTTCGCGGCACGGGCGCGCGCCAGCGTGCGACCATCGACGCGCTCTGCCATGGCGACGACATCTCGACGAGATCGGGATCGAGCGTATCGAGCGTCGCGTGGAGCGCCTCTTCGTCGGAAAACATGCAATAGCGCGGATCGAGCGGGAAGCGCTTGCCCGCGACATACAATATGCGCGCCCGGTCGCCGATCCGCTCGACGCGCGGCTGGGTCGAGGGCGCAACAACGATCATCTCCTGTCCCGCCGCCTCGGCGGCGCGCAGCTTGCGATCCACATAGGTTTTCACGCCGCCCCCGGCGGGGGTGTAGAAGGCGCATATGTCGACGATCCGCATCGGCTTTCCCGCTCAGTGCCGCTTCAGCGGGCCGAAGGAGAGCAGCCCGCGGCGATAGTTCATGACCACATCCGTTTCCCCCACGCCCGGCCCGATATCGATCGCGACATCGGCTGCCTTCGGCTTGGAAAAGCCCAGCCGGGGATTGCCGGTAAAGCCGATGCCATCCTTCGACAGGTCGAATTTCCGGTTGGTGTTGCGATCGTGCAGGATCGACACGGCATAGCGTCCCGGCGCCGGCACGCGGACGCAGAGCTGCACCGCGCCGCTCGCCGGAACCGGCATGACAACGCGGCGAAACGTCTTGTCCGCCGCGATCAGCCTGTTGTCGTCCTCCAGAAAATCATTGTCGTTCGCGGGGTAGACCTCCAGCTTCAGCACGCCGGCCCGGTCCTTGAGGCCCTCTATGTCGACCCGCAGGGCCGGGCCGCTTTCTCCGGCGCGGCAGCGCGCGTGGGCGGTGCCGAGATCGGGCGTGGAGCGCAGCGCGGCCTGCGCCGTGCCGGGCACGGCGGCCAAGCCGGCAAGGAGCACCAGCCTGATCATGTCCGCACCAGCTTGCGGACGAGATCGCCTCCGCCGAAGACAAGGCCGGTGAGCAGGTGCGCCGCCATTACGATGCCTGCCATCAGCGCCATCAGCGAGGAGACGGCGACATGCGGCCCGATCAGCAGCACGGCGAAGGCGGCGAAGATAACATCCTTGTTGGGGAGCAGCGGCAGGCGCGAGACAAGCTGGCGCAGGGTAACGAGCAGGAACCACCAGCTCAGATCCACATCGGGCAGCACCAGATGCCAGAGCAGCGCCGTGAGCGCCAGGCTGCCGATGATACGCACAAGATGCATCGCCATGACGAAGCGCCGTTCGGGCCTGGGCAGGCTGAACAGGCGTTTGCGGAACAGCACGGCCAGCGCGGACGTGCCGCCTACGACCGCGACCGACCAGGTGAGAAGCTGTGCGTCGATCACGCTGTCATGGGTGGCGAGCAGCGGCAGCGCAGGCAACAGCAGGAACAGGGTGACGAGATTGCCCGCCAGCGCGGAAAGCACCGCGACATCCTTGATCGCGCCATAGGGCGAGTTTGTGACCGATCCGTGCTCGCGCGCCCAGCTGTAGAAATAGACCTCTCCGATATAGCCGATCAGCAGCTCGTTGCTCAGCCGCTTGCGCAACAGCGCGCCAATCCCTTCGACCGGCAGCGCCCAGAGCCGCCGGAAGATGATGAACTCGGTCATCGGCGTCAGCGCATAGGAGACGAGAAAAACGAGCCAGAAGAGCGGACTCGTCGGCAGCATCGCCAATAGGGGCGCGGTATCGAAATGGCGCAGCGCGATCAGCGTGGCGGCAAGGATGGCGATCGAAACCAGCGGCCCGAACCAGAAGGTCCAGCTTTTCAGCAACGACATTGCGGGCAGGTTTCCGACATCCGGCAGGGGCGCAACGGCATCAATGGGCAAGGCTCCGGTTTCGCTGTTCACCGCGCAAATCCTGTCGAAAGGGAAAGATGGGATGGGGCAGGCCGGAACTCCGGCCGCGACGCCCGGCCAATGGCCGAGAAATGGCGAAGATAGGCCGGGGCCACACGATCCATCCGGTGAAGGTCGGCCTTGGCCCGCGCCCGCTCCGGCTCCCGCTGCCCGCGCGGCGCAGCGGCGATCGCCCGCGCCAGCCCGGCCCTGTCGCCGCGCGCGACGAGCGCGCCCAGAATGCCATCGCCGAGCAGCCAGCGCATCGAGCAGCAGCAATCGGTCGCGATGACATGAAGGCCGCTCGCCAGCGCCTCGACGACCGCCGAAGGGATCCCCTCGAAATGGCTCGAAAGCAGCAGCACGTGGTGGCGGCGCAGTTCGTTCGCCGGTTCGGCGACGAAACCGGCAAACCGCACCCGGTCCGCGACACCCAGCCGCCGGGCCAGTTTCTGAAGGCGCGGCCGGTCCGGACCATCGCCATAGAAGGTCAGCCGGTCCTCGACACCGGTGCCGCGCGCGAAGGCGCGCAGCATCAGCGGCAGGTTCTTCTGCCGCGTGAGGCGTCCAACCGCACAGAAGGACCGGCCGGCCCCTTCATTTCCGGGCTGACAAGGCACAGGCGGTGCGGCCGCGTCGAGCGACGGGTTGGCGATCACCTCTATCCGTTCCCGCTCAACGCCCATCGCCTGCGCGATCTGGTCCGCGAGCGGACCCGACATGGCGATGAAGCGGTCGATAGGGCGGCCCTGAATGCGGAGCCACAGCCGGTAAAGCGCGGCGACTGGCGCGATCATGTCCGGCCGGACGAGGTCGTTGCTGATTTTCAGCACCACCGGCGGGCATTTTGCGCCAAGCAGCCATTTGAGCGCGACGGCGACAACCGCATAACTGTTCCCGGCCGCGAACAGCAGGGCGGGCCTTGTCCGTCGTACATGGAGGGCGAGCTGGACGATCATCCACAGCGTCTCGAAATGGCGGATGGGAAGGCGGGTGGACGGCGCGCGGTCGAATTGCACGCGCCCGGCGAATTGCGGGTGCATCGCGCCCTCCGTCCGCCCCATGAACAGCCTCGCGGGCACGCCCTCTGCCTGCCAGTGGGCGACCATCCGCAGGGCGATGCGCTCGACCCCGCCGGGCTCGAAGCTGTGCAGGAAGACGAGCGTGGGCGCTTCCGCCCCGGAAGCATCACAGTTCGGCATAGCGGACTGCCTCCCTGCCCGCCGCAAAGTGGCGCAGCGTGCGCCCGATCGACCGGACGAGCGCGGGAACATGGACATCGCCCGGGTGCAGGGCGATGCGCACAAGCGGCTGCCGTGAAAGCAGCATCGGCGCCGCGCCGGCGAAGACCAGCGAGGAGGCGATGCGTGCCCGTGACCGGCTGGCCCAGCTGATCACCGGCCCGCCCGCCATGCGCTGACCAGAGGCCGGGTTCCATATGCGCAGATGATCCTCCGCCATGGTGAAGCCGCAATCGGCGAGTGCATCGCGGGCGCCCTGACCATAGAGCCAGGCGGGCGCGACGAAACCCGCAACAGGCCTTCCGGTAATATCCTCCAGCAGCGCCCGGCCGCGCTGCAGACGGTCACGCGCCTCGTGATAGGAAAGACCGAGAAACTCGCCTTCGCCCGCCGTCATGCGCCGGGCGCGGAAACTGTCGCGCCACTTCTCGTGCCGGGTTTCGTCGCGATGCGACCAGCCGTGAAGGATGATCTCGATGCCTTCGTCGGCCCAGCGCCGCACCCGTTGCGCAAAGGCGCTGTCGCGATGAACGACGCAGCCGCCGCGCCAGTGATCCGGCACCACGAGCATGGCGAGGCGGCCGCTACCCACGACCGGCGACGCCAGCGCGATCAGCCTGTCCACCTCCCCCTCGAAAGGGGGCGCAACATCGTGGATCGAAACGACGAGTTTCCGGTTCGGGGCATCCGCCGCCGCGCCCGCCGCAGTGCGGGACGAGGACGGGAGGGCGCTGTTTGCGTCGGCCTGCATCTTCTCCCGCCCTATGATCCCGTACCTGTCCCGCTCATGGCGGATCGATGAAATTTCCGTAATCGGCGCGGCGCAACCGTTCCCGGACCCGCCGGGACGATCGCGGCCATGCCTCTAGCAAGACGCCGTGGCGCGCGATCACAGCAGTTGCGCAAACGCTGTGCGGCAAAAAAATTCGGATCGACGGGACGATGCTTGGCGGCGAGAGCTGGCATGGCTGAGAGCGCCTTGCCGTGCTTGCGTTACATCAGAATCGCAACTTCATGTCATTTTGGTTGCCGATAGATGTCGGCAAAAAGGCGTGACTTTTTTGCACCGCACAAAGACGGCGCGAGCGGCGCAGGCCGGCCGTCCCCCCTGCTTATGCGGACTGTTCGAGCCGGAACGGAAGCGAACGCAGCCGTCTTCCGGTCGCGGCGAAGATCGCGTTGCCGATCGCCGGGATGACGGGCGGCAGGGCGGGCTCGCCCAGACCGGTCGGCGAATTGTCCGACAGCACGAATT
>JBFXHW010000110.1:0-8561 GCA_050176605.1 Sphingobium sp.
GATCGGCGGCGTCGCCCGGCACACAACATCACCGGATGTCTCGACATCCCTCGACACCACCGCGCCGCCATGCCGCGCCACGGGAGCCCTTTGCCATGATAGACAACCGCCTGCCTTCTCGCCGCCTCGCACCGAGCACGGCATCAGCTATCTCGTCGCTGGACGGTCCATCGCCCACGATCTCTGCCTCTGCGCCCCTCGACGGGACCGAACGCGCCGCGCTCAACACGGCGCTTGCCGATAGCCCACTTGCCGTCCTGCTCGATGCTGCTGGTCACAGCCCATCCTGCATCCGCCGTATCCGCTCGGGCCGTGGCCTCGGCTGCTCGTGCAACACGGTGCTGCAGCCGCTCGACGATGCTGCAACCGCGATCGGCCTTGCAATCCGGTTCGCACAGATGGGATCGGCGCGACGGCTTCCTATCCCGCGCGGTGTGGTGATTGGGCTCGCGCGCGAAGTCGACGCCGGCGATGCCGCGGCGATGCTGGTCTGGCAGTGGCTGGCACGACGCGGTCAGGTTCCGGCCAGGACGGATGCGGGTCCCTCCATCCGTCTGGTCAGTGAGCGTCGCTGATGCAGGGGCGCGTATCCGAGGGCGGTCCGATCCGCAGGCGTCTGGCCCGTCATTGGCTGTGGCGGCTGCGTCGTGAGGCGGAGTTCGGCGCGATCGAGCGCGCGGTTGAACTGGGCGTGCTCGATCGTCACGAGACCGCGACAGGTGGCGTTTTCTTCAAGATCGGCAAGGCGATTGTTGGCTGGAGTATCGACCGCGTCCGGCAACTGCTTGGTCGCGGAAGCGCTCTGCCAACTGCGAGCCGTGGTCGGATGTCTGCATCGGAGCCGTCCTGGGAAGATGCCTTCAATCTCGACAAGGACCGAGCGCTCTACGTCGTCGACGACAGTTCCGGCACCGCTGCCCAAAAGCCCGCACCGAAGAGGCGGCGTTCGAAAGCTTCGTTGTCGGAGCAGGACGCGGTCTCGGATGCAGCTCAGACGCGCGTGGGTGCTGACGATCCGGGCACTCGGCATGAACCGCCTGCCGGGACTGCCGCGCCACGCCGCAGGACAAGACGACTGGATCGCGGGGCGCTTCTGCGACTGATCCGCAGTCAGGCCGCTGCTTCCTCTGCCACGCAGGTGGCAACCATGCTGATGCTGGCCGATGCCATCGAGCAGTCGGGCATTGCGATCATCGACGTGCTTGCCATCCTGCGGCGTCCCAAGCCGATCATCGTCGTGAGAGGTGAGGCAAAGGGCCTGGAGGAGAGCTTTACGGATCTTCTCAAGTCCGGCTTCATCCTGCCCGGCACATCAAGGTCGATGAGCGGCTACGAACTGCGCTCGGCACGCGACAAGCGGCACGGCGACGGTTCCAGGCGTGTGCTCATCCACTTTGCGGCACGCGACACTGTCGACGAAAAGAGCGAGTTCGTCGATCGCCAGGTCGGTCTTGCAATCCAGCACGCCTGTCCGATCCTGGTGACTGCGGATCAAGACGAGTTCATCCCCAAGGTGCTTGTCGATGCCGCTGATCTGACCATCAATTGTGGTGCTGTCTCGGTGGAACTGATCGCCGAGACAATGCGTGTCGTGATGATGCGCGACAACGTCGGCGCAGCTGCCGCGTACACCGCCGACCGAGAGGTAAGTGCTCTCCAGTCGCTCCTCGAAGGCTGTGAGGTCTTGTCCCTGACGGACCTGGCGCTCGCCATCCGATCCGGAATGGCGCCTGAGCGCTGCATTGGAGTACTGCGCTCCCTGATCGGGCGCCGCACGGCGGAACAGGACAAGCCTCGGCCAAGATCCGGCTCGGCAAAGTCGTCCAGTGGATCCACCTCGTCACGATCGTCATCAGACACCTCGACCTCACGACGCGGCCGGGTCGGTAGCGGCAGCACAGTGATCGAGCCCGAGCCGTTCGTGAGCAGTGAGCCTGACACTGCCGCTTCCTCCAAGGCAACGATGCCGGTCCGCGTCGAGACGTTGACCGGCTATGGTCTGGCCCGCGACTGGGCGCTGGCGCTGAAGGACGATCTTGTTCTCTGGAAGAAAGATGCCTTGCTGTGGTCGCAGATGAGTACGCGGCTGCTGCTCGCCGGACCACCGGGGACCGGCAAGACGACCTTCGCCCGCGCACTCGGCAACTCGCTTCGGCTCCCCGTCTATGCGACCTCGGTCGGAACCTGGCTTGAGCTTTCCTATCTCGGCGACGTTCTGGCGCGCATGGCGGCAGCCTTCGCCGAGGCGGAGGCCAATGCACCGTGCATTCTCTTCATCGACGAGGTCGACGGCATCGGCCGCAGAAGCCATGGCAAGCGGGGCGAGCATGACGACTACTGGAACTCGATCGTCAATCGCGCACTCGAACTGATGGATGGGGCGATCAAGACCGAAGGCGTCATCGTCGTCGGCGCGACCAATCACCCGGCCGCGATCGACCCGGCATTGTTGCGCTCTGGCCGTCTCGAGACCCGCATCGATATTCCGATACCGGATGTTGATGCGCTCGTCGGCATCCTGCGTCACCATCTGGGTGGTGAGGCGGAGAGCGTGCTCGCCAGCGCGACGCCATTTTCGTTGGAGAAGCAGAAAGTCGTCGAGGGGCAATCGCCGTCGCCATTCGCTCCAGCGACGGGGTCGGCGTCGAGCAATCCGCCATCCGCCATGCAGAAGAAATGTCGGGATGGTGCCGAGTTCACAACCCGCGCACGGGCTTGGTCACAGCTGCGGTGGTTCCAAGACATCCTCCCCCGTCTGCTTGCAACGTTGCGACCATGGGTGCCGAGACCAGACGATACTCAGGCTGCCACAAGCAGCCGCCCGTCGGATCGAGCCGATCGACATCATACTGCGAGGGTCACCGATGACCGCGGCTGATCTCCACAGGAACCCGTATGCTTCGGCACCGCGGGAACCAGACGCTGCTTTTCGTGCACTGGCGCGACAGGCAATTGGACTCTCCGGTGCCGACATCGAGCGGCTGGTGCGCGAGGCACGGCAGCGCGCACGACGGCAACAGCGTCCGCTCGCCTATGCCGATCTCGAAGCTCTGCTTGCCGGGTCGCGACCTGCTATGTCTGACGCGAAGCGTCGGCGTGTCGCCGTGCACGAAGCCGGGCACGTGCTGCTGCGCATCCTGCTCGGCGTCGGCTCCCTCTCGCTGGTCACAATCGACGGCGTCGGTGGCGAAATCTTCACCGAGGCCATCGTCAACGAAGACGACATGGAGACACTGGAGCGCTGTGAAGCCTACTTGCAGGTCCAGATGGCTGGCCGCGCAGCGGAGCAGGTCGTGTACGGTTCGACACTCGCCGGGTCCGGTGGCTCGTCGCGCAGTGATCTCGCCAAGACAACGCAGATCGCCACCGCGATGGAAGCGTCACTCGGCTTTGGCCGCCGATATCCGCTGCTCTATCGTGACCCGGATCAGTGGCAGCGACTCCTGCGCGACGACGCCAGGCTCGCGCGGCGGGTGCATGCCCGCATCGCGGCGGCAGAGCGCGATGCGCGTCGTCACATCCGGCGCAATCGCGAGCGCCTTGAGCTGGTCGTCGAAGAATTGGTCGCGCGCGGGACCATCGAGGGTGATCAACTGCTGGAATTGGTTCGGCGGGTCACGCCAGGCTAAGAGCGCGTTCATGCGAGATGCAGTCCAACACCGCATGCAGCATCGAACACACATCATGCTGTTTGCTGTGCTTTACTCAAAGTGAGCTGACCGGCATCGGCAACGTCTCCAATGGGGCCGGTAGCCGACAGGCAGTTTAGAGCTCAAACTGAAAGGAAGCTGACATTCCATATTACATCAGTTGGTGGCGTTTGATTGAACGCTTCATCGATTGTCAAACCTGTTTCTGCCTTCCCGATTACTAGGCCACGAAGCTTGGCAAGCAGGCTCGAACTGTCTGAGCCATCGAGACATCGATGCTGGCGGTCTCAAGGTTGGTGGTGTGTCCAGTGATGTGATAGCGCGCATGAATAGTGTCGTCGGGTCCAAGGCCGGGATGGTGGGGATAGAGCAGCGTCAAGCGCGGCGCGCCATAAAGCTGGGCATAGGCCATCATCTGATAGACATCGGCCTGCGAGACGCCCTGCTTGGGATCATCGATCCGCGCCGATATCCGCTTCCACTTGGTGTCGATGACATGGACGACCCTGCCGCCCTGGCGGATCAGGATATCGGGCCGGGTCTGAAACAACGCGCGTCCGCTGTCCTGCGCGCTCAAGCAGAACAGCCGTCCACCCTGCAAGGAAACGGTAAATCCGGTCCCGGCCAAGGCGCGGGCGATCAAACGCCCGACATATTCCTCGAACAGCGCATTCATCTCGAACAGCATGGCGGTGCCCTGGCCGGCGCCGCCGGTGGTGGTCTGGTAGCGGTCCTTCAAAAAGAGCCGGACCATGGCGAAGAGCTCCTGCCAGGACCGGTTGGTGCGGTCGATTACCACCTGATCCCAGCGCAGCGCGGCCACCGGCACGTCGGTAATATCGGCATAGACGAAGGCCAGCTCGCGCAGACGTTGCTGGTTTGCGGGCCGCCGCGAGAGCCGCGCCAGACGCAGCACAGCCGCTTTCATGATCCGGTTGAGCGGCGTGTCTTCAGACAGGAGATCGAAGCGGCAGGCAAGGCGCGAGGGATTAACCGCATGACGGGTGAACTGGCGGGTGATGTCGAGCTGGCCGCGCAATGTCGGCAGATCGTCTTCGCAGGTGACATAGCGCCGCGGCATACCCTTGCGCAGCGCTTCGGTCAGCTTGTCGCAAAAGATGCGGATAAGAATCTCAAGCAGGGTTTCGCGCTGCCAGGCGAGATCGGTAATGACGTCCAAGTCGATTTTCAGATCCAGCGCTACCGCCAACATATGCACGAGGCGCTTGCGGATCGCCGCGTTCTGGTGATCGGTTGTTTCCCCAGGCGCCACATCGATCTTGGGCAGGATCTCCAGGCTCGCATCGCCCGCTGCCAGAATTCCGACCACGCCGCGGGCGCGCAGGGCATGCCGGCCATGTTCGAGTACGCCGCTGCCGCCGCGTCCGGCAAAGGCTGAGCGCGCCGCCAGTGCCGCCAGCCTGCCGGCATGGCCGTCGGGAATCTGCCCCGCGCCTTCGCCATAGGCGAGCTTGTCCCATTCCCGAACCGTATAGGCAGGCATCAGGCGGCAAACTCCGAAAAGTCGAAACGAGCCTTGACGCTCCAGCGCAGCTTGTCGCCGCCCAGCTCATCATCGGCAAAGCCAGCCGGCGCCGTCAGCCGCCGCGCTTCAAGAAAATGGGAGCCATTGGTGCCGTCACCATCGCCCAGTACCGCGGCGACTTTCGACCAATCCTCGTAGAAATATTCGGCCAGGAGTGGGACGACCTTGTGGCGCATGACCTCCTCGACATCCGCGCGGGAGCGGCAGCTGGTGAAATAGGCGTGGCCGATCTGGTGTTCGCGATCGAAGAGAAATTCGATCCGCTCGTTGATCGTGTGCAGCAGCTTGCACAGGTCGATCCCCTCGAGATTTGCCGCATCAAGCCCTCTGGCCGCCAGCGCCCGGCGCAGTTCTTCGACATCGGGCATCAGCTCGCGGAAGGTGAAGCGGCGGCGCAGGGCGGTGTCGAGCAGCGCGATCGAGCGGTCTGCCGTGTTCATGGTTCCGATGATGTGCAGGTTGGCCGGCACGCCGAATTCATCTCCGGAATACGGCAGATGTACTTTGAGCGCATTGGCCTGACCCAGGCGCTTATCGGGTTCCAGGAGCGTGATCAGTTCGCCAAAGACCTTGGAGATGTTGGCCCGGTTGATCTCGTCGATGACCAGCACGAAGGCTTCGCGTTCAACGTCGGCGTCCGCCTCTTTCATGGTGCTGTTCATGTAACGCTCAAGGGCTGGAATATTGAGGCGCTCCTTCTTCAGCCAGTAGAGCGACCGCATGGTGAAATTGCCATCATAGATCTCGGTAACCGGCACGCCTGCGGCGTCGTGCCAGAGCCAGCGGATGGCACGTCTGTGGCCGAACTTTCCTTCCGGTCGCGGATGATATTCGTATGGTCCGGTCACCTCTCCTATGGCGCGGACCAGTCGGTTCCCTTTCGAAACGACGATAATATCGCCGGCGTTAAGTCGATTCCGAAACGTGTCTGTGATCGATACTTGACCAGATTGCAGGCTAACAGGCCCTTCGATCTTGCCCTGTGCTTCGCATGCTTTCAGGATTTCCTCGGCGGTTTCGTATTTTGGGTCGCTCCAGTCGATGTCCTCCCAGTCAAGGAGGGTGTACCCGCCTTCGATCACTTCCTCAAAGAGCTCCTGGTCGCCGGCATCCCTGCTGAATCCCACCGACATCTTGTAGATCTGGCGGCCCTCCGTCGTTATCCTGTTGCTGATCGCTTTCTTACCAAGACCGGTCTCGGCTCGCTTGGCGATGCGCCGAAATATCCCCGGGATAGTCTCGAGCCGGAATCCCGCAGACGTGGCTTCCTCATCGTCGTCGGTTCCTGTCGTAGGCTGCCTGCCTTCGACAAAATCCTCATAGGCAATCGATTGGTGAAAGGTGACGAACGCGATCCGGCCTTCGTCGGCAAGACGGTGATACTCGGCCATTAGTGCCTTACGGTCATCACGCAGTGGTTCGGCCGCGGCCTCACCCAGACAAAGCCGCACCGCCTCCCAGGCCGTGGCATAAGTCTTGCCGGTTCCCGGCGGGCCGTAGAGGATGAGATTGGTGGTGGCGGAAATGTTGACCAATGGATCTGAAATCATAGTGGGACGCTCTGCTTTCTCAGCGAGATAAAATGTGAAGACCGAATCCCGGCTGTCAGCCGGGCCACTAAGCTGAGGCTTTGAAACACCTGTGAGCCGCTGCAGGTCTTCGTCGCTTAGCGCTGCGCAAATCGTCGGTGTCCGTTCCGACATATCTGCCCTAAGATCGCCAGCGCGAATTGAGACTCTTGGAGCGCCGATCTCCTTGGCCGGCTCAATATAATAGTTGGCAGCGCAAAGCTGGACGCGACCTCTTCCGCTGATCAAATGGCTATTCTGATCAGGTCGCTCTATCGATCTGTCTTCGGCGTCGACGATGATATATCCGGCATTGTGCAGCTGGGCGGCGGCATCTGCCTTCTGTCCCCACCCGCCATTGAGCTGCGTCTTGCCGCGAAGGAAGCCGACGAGTGGCTTTGAAGGGTATACTCGATTGGGTCGCTGGCGTGTCGAGCGTACCCAATAATCGCGCGGTTCCCCAAAGGCCTCAAAGATGGCAGCGTGCTCGCCCGACTGGCGGTAGCTGTCATAGGCGTCCATCGCCGCCTCGATCGTCTCACGCGAAAAGGTCGCAACATCTTCTTCCTTGTAATTGTGGACGATCCACAGCGCGCTTTGCACATCGATCATGTCGCGCGGCGCCAGACCCCGGTCCGCAAAAGCGGTGCGCACGGCCTGCATGAAGCGCCATTCGTCGCGATAGGTGTCGGCCATCGACTCATGATCGAGAAACCGGCTGCCAACCGCTTCGAGCCAGAGGTCCTGGCGCACCGAATGGCGGATATAGATGCCCTCGTCCGGAGCGAGATGGAGGAACAGGAATTCGGCGATCTGGCGCGCCGGATCGGGCTTGCCGTCCGGGACGGCCGCAATCCACGCGTCAACAAAGGCCTCCAGCGCCGAGGCGTGACCGTCCGCTGCGCCAAGCGCGGCGTCGACAAGCGCGCCCAAGGCCGGCCAGAGCTGCTCGCGATCGGCGTCGCCTTTGGGCGACATCGGCCAATAGGCGCGCCATTGCAGCAGATTGCTTTTGGCCAGCGCGGTGTTGACGGCATCGGCCAGTTCCTGGTCGGAACCGGCCTGTTCGATCGCCGTCCTGAGCTCCGCCGCAATCGCCAGCTTGTAGGTCCGCTCCGCCTCGTCGAAATGAGGATCGGGCGGATCGAAGCGGTCGAAGGCGGGAAAGTAATGGCGTAGCCGCTCGATCCAGCGCGTGATCGCAGCCGGATTGAGCATCAGCGCATCGCCGGACTGCACCAGCACCGCGATCAGCCGGCGCAGGGTTTCGGCGTCTTCAATCCTCACGATAAAGCAGTCAGCGTCGCCAAAGGACCAGTCGCGGCTGAGGGCGGAATGCCGACCGCCATCCTTCATGCCGCGCTGATAAGGACGCAACTCGGTGGCAAAGCCATTCGCCTCGACAGAATCGCGCCATTTTATGTGCAGAAAGACGTTGGATGGATTCTGGATTTCCCACACGAGCCGCTCGCCAGGGCCAAATTCAAGCGACACCATCTTCTTGGTGATACCCGCGCCGGGACGGAGTCCCGAGCTGCGCAACACGTCGAAGAGCGCCCTTCGCAGCGGAATGGAGCCCTCGCGCTCATTTTCATCGAGGCGCGCCTCGAAATTCTCCCACATTCAAACGTCTCCAAACTCAGGCAATGCGCATAGCGTGTTGACGAGGCGCATCTGTTCAACGGTGTTGCATTTTGCTTCGCGCAGCCGCGGTGCGCCAAGGACGAGCGCCAGGCCTTTGGCGCGCGAGACAGCGACATTGATGCGGTTGAGCGAGAACAGGAAATCCATGCCGCG
>JBFXHW010000111.1:0-8495 GCA_050176605.1 Sphingobium sp.
TCTCGATGATCCGGAGCTGATCGGGTTTTGGACACTCGATGAGTTCCTCGCAATGATCATCCCGTTCGCGTGGGGCATCCTGTCTCAACATATTTTCATCGGTCTGATTTCAAGCGTGCTGGCCTGGTGGGGATTGCGCAAGTTGAAGGCGGGACGAGCCGTCTCGTGGATCATCCATTCAGCCTACTGGTACCTGCCCGGTGCCTTCATGGGGCTGAGAGCGACGCCGCCCTCCCATCTACGCCTGATGGCGGGTTGAGGACGACACAGTCATGGACCTCTCGATTTCTCACGGCCAGGCGCAGCGGCTCCTCAAGCAGCGCAACCTGCTGGCCATCACAGCGACCGGGCTGTTTGCACTGAGCATCGTGTTGACGCTGACCGCCGCGCGCCGCGACCGCGAGGTCGTGCTGCAGCCGGTGCTCGCCAAGCCGCTGACGCTGTCATCGAGCCACGTCGACAAGGACTATCTCGAACTGGTCACGCGCGATGCTGCGCTGCTGACGCTCAACCGTTCGCCTTCGAACCTGCAATACTGGATGGATTCGATCCTCGAAATCACCGATCCCAGAACCCACGGCCGGATGAAGGCCGAGCTGATGAAGATCTTCAACGAGCAGAACGGCTCGAATGTCTCGCAGTTCTTCACGATCGAAAACCTCTCCGTCGATCCCGATGCGCTGACCAGCGAGGTGAATGGCGTGCTGCATACGGTTGTCGGCTCGAAGGAGGTCACCTCCGAAGCCCGGACCTTCCGGTACGTGTGGAGCTATTCGGGCGTCAGCCTGAAGCTCGCCGGGTTTGGGCGCATCACCAAGGATGCAGCGGGCAAAGTCATCGGACGCGCCAGCGCCAACAACAGCACCGATGGGGGAGACGAGTGATGGCCGTTCTGGCTTGGGGCGCGATCGGCGCCGGGACAGTGCTGGCAGGACGCCCCTTGGCGATTGCGGGGCGGCCGGTAGGCGCAGCGCTCATCTGCTTTGGCGCGCTCTGCCTGACGGCAAGCCCCGCGATGGCGGATCAGAGCATCCCGGCGGCCGACAACGGCACGGTTGCCTGCACCGCTTCGGCCAAGGACCTGACCCGCATCAGCCTCGCCGGCGACCAGTTCGCCTCAGTTTCCAAAATCACCACCGGCAATCCGGCCGAGGACTTCAAGATCGTCAATGAGCCGTTGCGCGGCGACATATACATCTCGGTGCCCGATGGCTTCACCAAGCCCAACCTCTCGTTCTTCGGCACGACCCGCAAGGGCTTCGTCTACAAGTTCCTCTGCCAGGTTCGGGGTAACGATGCGGAGCAGGTGTTCGTCACCAACACTGCAGTCAAAGCCGAAGCCGCGCGAGACTGGGAAGTGCGCTCCTCGCCCGAGGACACCGCAGTACGCCTCGCACAGGCCATGTATCGCAGCGAGACCATCGAAGGGTTTGAGATCCGGCAAAGCGTGCTCGAGCCGGTCGCAGTCGGCAAACTCGAGGTCCAGCAAGTCGGCGAATACCGCGGTGCGGACCTCAAGGGCCTGATTCTCAAAGTTCGCAACATGGGCAAAGGTCCCATGCCGCTCGATGAGAACCTGCTCGCAGGCCGCGGCAGCGTCGCCTTCATGACCCCGGTCAGCGAACTCGCCCCTGGCCAGTCGGCTGCCGTCTACCTCATCCACTCGAATGGAGGCCAGTGATGGACTGGAAGAACCCGTTCCGCAAAGGTCCCAAGGCGCTCGATGGTCCTTCGGCAGATGGTCACGGAACCGATCCGGACAGCAGCGATGCGTCGCCGCTTGGTGATGCAATTGTCGCCAACGAGGCGGTCAAGAAGAAGCAGATGCTGCTGCTTGGTGCCGGCGGGCTCGCCGCCCTGATCATCGGTTCGTCGTGGATCTTCGCAGGCGAAGACAAGAGCGGAGACGGCAACGTCAAGCGCCAGGTCGCCGACGTCTCGGTCGACGAGATGGTCAACAAGAACATGGCCGAGAAGGAATGGCGCGCCCAGTCCGAGGCCCAAATGATGTCGATGGACAACAACATGCGCGCGCTCGCCGCCCGGGCGCAGCGTGCCGACCAGTTGGAAGCACAGCTGGCCCAGAGCCAGGCCCAAAGCGGAGGCGGGGGCAGCGGCGGGGTAGCAGGCATTTCGCCCGATACTGAACGGGTGCTGTCGGCCTACCAGAACGAAAACGAGCAGTTGAAGGCCGCGCTCGCCGCCGCGCGCCAGTCGCCGATCATGGGCCAGCCTATTGTCGGACCAGGCGCGACTTCGGCCGGGCCCAATGCGCTTTATGGGCGGACCAGTCCGCCGAGCTACCAGAGCGCGCCGGGCACCCCTGCCGGTCAGGCGGCCATGACGGCAGCTGGCATGACAGGAGGCCGCGGCAGCGAGGTGAGCCTGGTCTCGTTTGGCGAAGGCACCAGCGGGACGGGAAGTCCAGTGCCCAAGGGGAACACCGTATTCACCGACAGCGCCAATTACTTGCCGCCCAATTCGATCGCGGTCGCCAAGGTCATCGTCGGGGTCGATGCCGCTGCCGGCGTCCAGAGCCAGACCGATCCTTTGCCGGTCGTGCTGCGCATTACTGGCCCCGCGCGCTCGGTCTACGACAACGGGCGGCTGCTCACGACCAATATAGCGGGCTGCCTGGTCAACGGCGCGGCGCGCGGCGACCTCTCGAGTGAGAAGGTCTACGTCAAGCTGCAGCGGATGACCTGCCCGCAGCCGAATGGGCGCTACGCGGTTTCTGACGTGAAGGGCTTCATCGCCTTCGGCGGCAAAACCGGGGTCAGGGGCAGGGTGGTGAGCCGGGAGGGCTCGCTGATCGGCCAGGCCTTCCTCGCCGGGCTCGCGGGCGGATTTGGGCGCGGATTTTCCGCCAACACCAATTCGACGCTCACCGGCACCAACGTCAACGTGAACGGCCAGCGCCAGAAGCTTGGCACCGGCGACATTCTCGAAGGCGGCCTCGGCGAAGGCATCGCCACCTCGGGCGACATGGTCAGCAAATATCTGATCGAGCGGGCCGAGCAGTACCAGCCCGTGATCGAAATGCCGACCGGGATCGATGTCGAAATCGTGTTTCTCGAGGGCGTGTTCATCAATGGATGAGGAGGGTGCAATGAAGCTGAAACCACTGAACTTGGGCAGACCCCGCCTTCGCCAAACCTTGATGCCGCTGGCCGCAATCGTGCTCGGCAGCGGCGGATCGCTGGTCTGGGCAAATGCCAATGCTGAGGGCGCTGGGAACGCCGCGCCAAGTGCAATTCACTCGCCGTCCGAGGCCGACCAGGCCGTCACGGCGCTCCTCAAGCAGCGCCTGCCGCGCACCCAGGTGAGCCGGGTCAATTGCCAGCTGGTCGACGGGGTCTGCGAAGTGACAGCCGGATCTCAGCTATTCTATGTCGACAGGACCGCGCGTTACCTGCTCATCGGGCGTGTCTACGACATGCAGACGCGCCAGGACCTGACCGCAGTCCGGCTGCTCGAGGTCAATCCCGATCTCCTCGTTGGCGGTGCGGCGGGCAGCAAGCAGGAAGCGCAGGAAGTCGAGACCCCCCGCCGCGGCGCCAACACGCCGACGGCGAGCGGTGCCCCCCGGATGATGTCGCTCGCCGCACTGCCCGAGGCGGGCGGCATTGTCTGGGGAGCAAGCTCGGGTCCGTCTGTCACTGTGTTCAGCGATTTCCGCTGCGGCTACTGCCGGGCGCTGTCGGGCGTGCTTGAAAGCATGAATGTGCGCGTGATCGAGCGGCCGATCTCGGTGCTCGGCAGCCGCGATCTTGCCAATCAGGTGTTTTGCGCGCGCGATAGGCGCAAAGCCGTCAAAGCCGCTTATGCCGGCACGCCGATCACCGACACGCGCGCCTGCGACACCTCGCCGCTCGATGCCAACGAGCGCTTCGCTCGCGAGCAGGGCCTTGCCGGAACCCCGGTGATCGTCCGATCAGACGGCGCGGTAATCGAAGGATTCCGTCCGCGCGAGGTGCTCGAGCAATGGCTGAAGGGCGCCAAGTCGTGACCACGCTTGACCCTAAACAGCATGCGCGCTTCCTGCGCGCAGTCGCGCGGCGCTCGCGCGGGGCAATCTCGTTGCCACGCGTTGAGTTGAAACGCGGCGAGGCAATCCGGCTGTGGCAGGATCTCGTGCTCGCCTTCGGAGAGCCAATCGGCCGGGACCTCACGCCCTTCGAACTGACAAAGCTGCGCCGACACGCCTGGGCCCGCTCGGCGGGCCATGCCAGCCTTGCCGGCGAGACGATCTCGCTCGGATCCGGCCTCGCATTCTGGCGCCTTGCCGTGCGCCTTGGCAGACTCGCCGAGCATCGCGCCCCAAGCAGTCTGGCCAGGGCGGCGAACATTGCCGCGGTTGGGCTCGCCGCGACCCAGCTTGCAGCCTGCACTTCGCTGTTCGGCGGCAACATCAAGGGAAGCTTCGCTTGCAGCGCGCCGGGCGGGACCTGCGCGCCTTCGACTTTGATCGACGATCAAGCGCTGTCGGTGATCCAGAATGCCCGGCCCATGACGCCCGGACATTCGCCAGCGGGGCCGTATGTTCGTCAACCGGCGGCAGCCAGGCCTGTCACCGCTGCCTACACCCCCTCCGGTTCGGGCAGGCTCGCTGCTTCCGATAATGGCATGATCCATCGCGAGCGCCGGGTGTTGAAGGTCGTGTTCCCGTCCTTCGTCGATGGCGGCGGCAATCTCCATGAGCCGCGTATCGTTCATGCGGTGGTCGACGATGGCGCCTGGATGCAGCTATCGTCGGGCGAGCCCAACCTGGGGGAGCAAGTCGAGGGCCGGGCGGTCAGCCTCGCCAGCTCGGCGTTAGCACCCGCGCCCGGAGTTCCTGCTTCCCTCATCGCTGGCCGCGACGCGCCCATCGCCGCTCCGGCCGACGCCGCACCGGCAACCTTGCCGACGCCCGAAGCCGTCGCGGCAGCGCGCGCCAAGGCCGCTGCGATCAAGTCCGGCAATGCGGTCGATGCCATCCGCGCCGAAGTCCAGGCGCGTCTCGCCCACACTGCAAAAGCGCCGACTCCATCGGCAGTAAAGCCCACAGCTCCTGCCAATGGTGGAGCGATTACCCCGCTTGCTGCAGCGCCATCGGTCGCCCCGGTTGAAGCAACGCCGGCCAATGCACCGGCGGCCTTCCCTGCCAAGGTCGAGGAGTAGCGGCAATGACCTCGCGCGGCTTCTGGGATCGGTTCCTCGACATGCTGTTCGGCGAAAGCGCGCATCCCGAGGCGGCACGCCCGATACTTGGCGCTCCGATGCTCTCTAACTGGTTGCCCTATCGCAGCTTCGACAAGAAGCACGGCATGTTCATCAACACGGACTCGATCGGGTTCATTCTCGAGCTGGCACCGATGATGGGGGCCGACGAACGCAGCGGCGAACTTCTCACCCAGTTCCTCTCTGACGCGGTGCCGCCCGGCTGCGAGATTCAGCTGATCCATTGGCAAAGCCCCTCGGTCGGTGAGCGCATTGCCGACTGGGTGATGCCGCGCGTTGTCGCCAAGGGCGTCTACGGCCGCGCCGCGATGCACCGCGCGCGCTGGCTGCGCCGGGCGGCCTGGATGTCGATCTCCCGTGATGCCCCGTTTTACCTGCGCAACACCCGCGTGATTCTCTCGATCGGTGCCCGGCTCAGCGGTCCGATCGGGGCCGACACGCTCGTATCGGTGCGCGAAAGCCTGCGAGGCACGCTGCAGGCGCTTTCAATCCCGGCGCGCGACATGACCCCGGTTGAACTGATCGCCTTCCTCGACGATTTTCTCTGCCCGGCGGTCGATAACGCCGACAAGCCCGAGCACTATTCCGAGCTCGATCCCATAAACGTCCAATGCGTGCGGCGTGATCTGGAAACGCAGGTCACCCCCGACCGGATCGTGCTCCATACCGAGCGCTTTCGCCCCACTGGCGAGCGCGAGGACGGCGCGCCGGTCATCGGCGAGGTCGTGCCCGACAAGTTCGATTGGCGCTTCTTCTCGGTGCGCAATCTGCCCAAGCAGTGGGCACCGTGGGACGTCCAGAAGATCATCGGCGACGTCATCAACGACAAGCTGCGCTTCGGCTGCAATGTCATGACGGTGCTCGGGCTTGTCTATCAGGATGAGGACGCGGTCGCGTCGCGCGCCGGGCTCAAGGTCATGCGCACCACCAGCCTCGCCGACAGCCGCTCGGCGCGGTTCCTGCCACAACTCTCTGAACAGCGCGACGAATGGCAATACGTGCAAGGACAGATCCGCCAGGGCCGTAAACTCGCGCAGGTCTATTACGGCGTCGGCGCACTCTCGCCGCTCGGCAAGGGCGACATCAACGAACGCATGGTGAAGTCGGTCTACAAAGCCTGCGGGTGGGACCTCATCGACGAGCGCTACCTCCAGGTGATGGGCCTCCTCGCGGCGATGCCGCTGTCGCTGCCCAATGGTCTCTCGGCCGACCTCAAGCGCATGAAGCGCTTCAAGACCATGCTCACGACGACCGCGGCATCGATCGCCCCGCTCCAGGGCGAGCATACCGGTGGTCACATTCCGCATGTCCTGCTCATCGGCAGGCGCGGGCAACCGTTTTTCTGGTCGCCGTTCCAGAATGCCGCCGGCAATCACAACGTCGCGGTCTTCGGCAAGTCAGGCTCGGGCAAGTCGGTCTTCCTGCAGGACGTCTGCGCGGCGATGTCGGGTGCCGGGGCCAAGGTCATTGTGATCGATGATGGCCGTTCGTTCGAGCACATGGCCAAGGCCTTTGGCGGCGCCTTCGTTGAGTTCAAACTGTCTTCGGGCTTCTCGCTCAATCCCTTCGACATGATCGACGGCGAGGCGCTGTCGAGCGACGAGGATGGCGAAGACTACGAAGTCGAATGCCTCGCCATGCTGAAATCGATCGTCGGTCAGATGGCGCGCCAGCAGGACCGGCTGTCCGACACCGAGCGCGGCCTCATCGATTCCGCGGTGAGCAAGGTCTGGCGCGAGAAGCAGCGCGCCGGGACGATCGACGATGTCGCGGCTGCGCTCCGCGCACTGCCTTCGCCCTATGCCGGGGACCTCGCCGACGCCATGTCGCCGTTCCTCACCGGCGGCACCTATGGTCGGTTCTTCGAAGGCGCCTGCTCGATCGATCTGTCCGCCGGGCTCACCGTGTTCGAGCTCTCGGATCTCTCATCGAAGCCGGAACTACGTTCGGTCGCGCTCACCGCGCTCATGTTCCTGACGCTGCGCGTCATGCGCGATCTCGACCGTTCTGTGCCCAAGCTCACCATGATCGACGAAGCCTGGCAGCTGCTCGGCGGCGGGCAGATGGGGCAGGCGATCGAGACCTATGCCCGCACGTGCCGCAAGTATGGCGGCTCGCTTATCACCGCCACCCAGTCCCTCAATGACTTCTACAAGTCGGAAGGCTCGCTTGCTGCCCTCGAGAACTCGGACTGGTCGATCGTCCTCCAGCAGAAGGAGGAGACGATCAACGATCTCGCCAAGCATCAGCGCTTCGAGATGGATCACTATACCGAAAGCCTGCTGCGTTCGCTGAAACGCAACGGCACCGAATATTCCGACGTCCTGATCAAGGGCCCGGAGACACTCGCGGTCGGACGACTGGTGCTCGATCCCTATTCGGCAACGCTTTATTCCTCGAGCCCGAGGGTCTTTTCGGAGATCGAGGAAAAGGTCCGCGCCGGCCTGCCGCTCCCCGATGCGATCGAGCGGGTCGCCTTCCCGGACTTCGTACCGCCTGAGCCCGGAGCCCCCGATTTCATGGACGGTGAACTGGCGGAGGCGGCCGAATGATCACGCCTCACGCCTCTGCCCGCCAGTCCTGGCACCTTGCCGATGCCTGCTACCACGGCCTGCGCCTCGCAGGATGGCTCGCGGTCACGCTGGGCTGCGTCGCCGCGCTATGGCTGCTGTTCTTCGCCGCGCTCGGCAATTTCAGCTTTGGCGGGACAGTACTCCAGATCGAGAACTTTGCCTCGCGCTATGTCGCCGCGAGCGCCGAGCGTCAGGACCACTTCTCTCGCTTCTTCTGGCTGACCAGCGCCGGACTTTTCGTCGCAGTCGGCTTCTTTCGCCGCCACTCGCTCACGCAGCCGGGCGGTGCGGCCACCTCACATTCCAGGGAGATCACCCATGGCTAGAAGCCCCCGAACGCCCTCAAGTCATGCAGCCAGCACGACCGCGGGTCCGCTGTTCGAGGCCGAAGTGAGTACAGGTCGGCCCGCGCCCCGGGCCCGCATCGGACTTATTCCCGTCGCGCTTGTCGGCACGCTGGTTGCCGCAGGGCTGTGGGGCGCCTGGGTCACCAAGACCGTGCTGGGGGCTGGGGACACACCTACCATCGCCAAGGTCCAGCTTTCCGGCATCGTGGGCGAATATGTCCAGGCCCACGCCCGCTCGGCCACACCGCCCGAGCAGGTCACTACCGAGACCCGGGCGTTCATGGGCGAGGTCCAGAAAAACCTCGAGCGCCGCGGCGCGACGGGCCAGATCGTGCTGGTGGGCGAAGCCGTG
>JBFXHW010000112.1:0-8435 GCA_050176605.1 Sphingobium sp.
CGATAGAGTTTCTGGAGAGGCTCGGGGCCCATTTCGTCGGCGATCCGCGCCGTGACGATATTCGAGCTGTGGATCAGCGTTTCCGGAACGTTGAGCCAGCGCCCGAGCGCGTGATCGTCCTTGATCTTGTATCGCCCGACCTGAATCGGTGCGGTTGCGTCATAGCGCTTCGCCATCGAGGTAACCACACCGGCATCCATTGCCGCCGCGATCGACAGCGGCTTGAAGGTGGAGCCCAGTTCGTATCGCGACTGGACGACATCATTGCGCCGCGTGCGCGGATCACCCGTAATCTTGTTGGGGTCAAAAACAGGGAAGGACGCCATGGCGATCACTTCGCCGGTATTGGCGTCGAGAACGATGCCGGTGGCGCCGTCCGCCTGTTGATCGGTCATCGCGGTGTAGAGTTCGCTTTCCAGAACGCCTTGCACGCGGCTGTCTATCGAGAGTACCAGCGGCTTGCCGCGCAGCGCCGGATCGACCAGCCGGTCGTTGAACGCGGCCTCGACACCCATGCCGCCGCTCCAGTCGCCGCCATCGCTCACCGGCACGAAGCCCAGCACATGCGCGGCCAGCGTGCGCTGCGGATAGAGCCGTTCCTTCTCGCGCGGGAATTCGATTCCGACCTCACCCAGCGCGTTTACCTGGGCAACCTGCTCCGGCAGGGCGCGCTGGCGCAGATATGCCCAGCCCTTGCCGGTCAGCTTCGCGCGAAAGTCACCGGCCGGTGTGTCCGGAAAGATTTCATGGAGCTTGCGCGCCAGCTCATCCGGATCGCCAATCAGACGATCGGGTCGCACAGAGATCGAATAGGCATCCATGGTCCGGACCAGCGGCACGCCGTTGCGGTCGACTATGTCCGCGCGTGGCGGCAACCCCGCCGTATAATCCACCCGCGCTTGCGGCCCGGTGAAAACGCCCATCCAGAGCAGGCGGCTTATCACGAGAGCGGAAACCGCGATCATCAGGAGCAGCATCAGCATCAGGCGCTGATGTGCGATCGCGGTGAGGTTCAGTCGCTCGCGATTAACGGGGAGACGATCATGCCGGACGACGATTGTCGCCATTTAGCGAAGGCTCCCTCCGATTTCGACGGCCGCCCGGCGGCCGATGTCACCAAGTGTACCATCATCCAGCAAGCGCGAATCGAGCATTGCCATACGTTCGGCACGCCGGGCGACAGCGCCCAGTGCGGCGGAAGGTTCGCCCTTCACACGACCGCTGGCGTCCGGCCGTGACGAAAGCAACACCCGTCCGGAGCTCTCCGCCGATGCGAGCAAGGCCGCACGGACCGGCTTCTTGTCCTCCGCGCTTTCTGCTCGGATCGTCACTGCATCGGACCGGATCTGCATGGCCGCCGGGCTTGGCACATCGACCGCCTGCGCCGGATCTGCAGCCGTGGCCATCGCGACCATGACCGGCCGTGCAACGAAAGTCGGGCCGTTGGGCGTCACTCCGTCGAGAGTGGCGAGTTGCCGCTCGCTATCGAGATAATGCTCCGCCGTCAGTGCCGAATAGCGGAAATCCTCCGCATTCCAGGCTTCGAGCTGCCGCATGTTGGCCCTCGCGCTGAACTCCGTTTCCAGATACCGGATATCGGCGCGCGCCTGCGCGATCTGGGCGCGCACGTGCATCAGATCGTTGCGCTCGGTCGCCACCCGCAAGGACACAAGGTAGGCGGCGAGAGCGCCGAGGGCGACAAGCAACACCCAGAACAGGCTTTGCAGACGCTTGACCGCGATCATCGTTCAATCTCCTGTAGGCAGGTTTGGGTCTCGAGGCGAATGGCGCTGCGCAGCGTGGCCGAGCGCGCGCGCGGATTGCGACCCAGCTCCTGCTCCGAGGGGCGTACGGCACGGGCAGGCTTGGCAAAGGTCGGCCGGGCCTGGGCCGAGACCTGCGGACGGTGGCGGGAGCTGCCTGCCTCCCCGCCGCTCCTGCGCCGCAGGAAATTCTTGACGATCCGGTCTTCCAGACTGTGAAAAGTCACGACCGCGAGGCGCCCTCCGGGGGCGAGCACGGCCTCGGCCGCCTCCAACCCGCGCTCCAGTTCGTCCAGCTCGCCATTGAGGTGGATACGGATTGCCTGAAACGCACGCGTCGCCGGATCCTTCTTGTCGTGCGGCTTGTGGCCAAGCGCGCGGCGCACCACGCCCGCCAGTTCCGCCGTGCGCGTGATCGGGCGCGCCGCTACGATGGCGCGCGCGACCCGGCGGGACCTCGGTTCCTCACCATAGCGATAGAGTACGTCCGCAATTTCCGTTTCCGGCGCCGAATTGACGAATTCGGCCGCGGTCATGCCCGCCTTGCTCATGCGCATGTCGAGCGGTCCATCGGCCTGAAAGGAAAAACCGCGATCAGGGCGGTCGAGCTGCATCGAGGAAACGCCGATGTCGAGCGCCACGCCCTCAACCCTGCCCACGCCTGCGCTCGACAGCAGCGAGTCCATCGCCGAGAATGGACCTTCGAGCAAGGAGATGTCGTCGCCGTCTCGGGCGATGCGGCTCCGTCCCTCCGCGATCGCGTCGGGGTCGCGGTCAATCGCCACCACATGGGCGCCGCGCGCCGCCATCGCGCGGGAATAGCCGCCCGCGCCATAGGTGCCGTCGACATGAGTTTCGCCCGGAGCGATGGCAAGCGCCGTCAACACCTCATCGAGCAGGACGGGGACATGCGGCGATTGCTCGGCTGTGGTGGAGCTCATTTGTCGCCCCCCTGTCCGCGCTCCGCAAGGAAACGTTCGACTGCATGACGCACGCGCGGCGAACGGCCTTCGCTCGCCAGCAAGGTCTTCGGATCCCACATCTGGATGTGACGGCTGGCGCCAACGAACACCATGGTGTCGCCGATACCAAGCATTTCCTTGATGTCGGGTGGCATGAAGAAACGGCCGCCGTCATCGAAATTCAGGTCTTCGAGGTCAGCGAAGCGTGCCTCGCGCGCTGCCTCGGCGTCGAACGCCGCGCCCTGCTCGCGCGCGGCGCGCTCCATCTCGACGACCTGTTCTTCGAGCCATTGCTTGTGCGAAAGGCCAAAACCGATTGCGCAGGGGAGATCGGTGTGAAGCGTGAGGCAGAGCTTGGTTTCGCCGCTGCTCGCCTTCACGGCCTTGCGCATGTCAAGCGGCAGGGCGAAGCGGCCTTTGGCGTCCGCCACGCAAATTCCGTTACCTGAAAAGATGATGCCGTCGGACACCCGCTCGCCTCGCCCCAGTCAATGCTGCTCCAGGCCGCACGAAGCCGTGCGGAAAAGCGCATTGGGCAACGCCGATCCGCGACGGGAATCACACAGCTTTCACAGCCCCTTGTTGGATGTGCTATCAAGGGTTGGCCTGGGAGGGAAGGGGAAAATATGGGAAAATCAGGGAATCATGGCAGATTTTACGGGATTTAATGGATCAGCCTGTTTTCTTAACCATTTGTTCCGCTCCTGTTCCTGTCCTCCCCCATCTTCTGTGGCAAAATAGCCGTCGCAAAGCGTCTCGACCCCCACCATCCCAGCCCAACCCAGAGAATCGCCGCCAGCATCGCCAGTCGCATCGCCCGCACCAGACTGGCCTCTGCGGCGACACGTCGTGGCGGACTGGACAGGTGCTTTCCCGCAGGATCGGCCAACCAGTCGTCGATCAGCGGAACAGCGTCCGAGCTATAGGCAGCCGCCTTATCGGCATGCTGGGAATTGGCGAGCCAGAGTCGGTCGTCGATCAAATCGGCATCCGCGATCAGGCGCGCCTGCCCCTTGCCGATGGAGCATGAGGCAAAAAGTCCCGCTTCCTCGATCACGCATGCCACATCATCGCCGTCGCCCCTCAGCGAAAATCGCGAGGCGGCAGCCGTCAGGATGACATGACCGCTGGCCAGCATCCGGCGGTGCATGTACGGGCTGTCCTTTGCCGCTGGTTCCAGCCGGAGACCCCAATGGGACAGCAGCGGATCAAGCAGGCTGGTGAGCGGCGCCCTGCGCGGATCGCCGGGAGCCAGATCGCCCGGCCAGACGAGGAGCGGATCGGCAAGGATGACCGCTCGTCCGCCATCACGCACCCATGCGTCCAGAGCGACAAGTTCCTCGGGCGCCAGCAGGCGCGGCTGCGCCAGCAGCAACGCGCCCAGCCCGCCGAGAGCCTGGGGATCGAGACTATCGATCGCCCGTAGTCTGTGACGCGAAGCGAGCAGCAAAGGAGCGCCCGGTCTCGTGCCTGACAGGCTGGCCGCGATACCGCCTTCACCCCAGAACAGCGGAAGCGCCGTCATGACGCCAACGTCCATCCGTTGAAGGAGAGGGTTGCCCGGGCCTGAGCGCACCTGTCCAGACGACGCGACATGGCAGAAGGTCAGAATGGTCAGCGTCATTCCGACCATCAGAACTGCGAGCCACCAAAGACGCAACTTCGACTGCAGTTTCCAAGACAGCAAGGCAAAAGCCGCTATCGCCAGACCGGCGCCGAGCCACCACCGCTCCGGCGACACCTGCCCGGTCTCCAGCACGCCTCCGGCGGCAAGTCCGAATGGCATCGCGAGTGGCAGGAGGCCGGCATACAATCCTGCGAAAAGGGCGAGGACAACTGCCGCCGCGGGTCCAAGGCCGGTCGAGCGAATGTGGATCATGGCGGCCATGGCATTACCCGTGACGACGGAACCAGCTGCGCCCGGCTATTGCGAAGGCCGCTGCGCAGGTGCCGAGCCGGTGTCGGGCGACGGCCGATCCATTGGTTCCTTCAGATTGGGATCTGGCTGAAGGTCGGCAACGACCGGTGTCTGAGGCGCGCTATCGGGAGACGGCGCCACACCAAGTTCAGCCAGCGGCTCCTTCGGCTTTTCATCGACAGGCAATGGCATGGCAGCATTGGCCGAGGGATCGACGCTGGCCTCCTGCGCAGGCTCTCCGCGCTTCACACTGTCGACGACAATATTGGCCAGACCGATCAGCAGGACGATGCCGGTCAGCCCGGCAACGCCCGTCTGTATGCGCTGAATACTTTCCTTGCGGCGCGAGAGGTCCAAACCCGTCATCCCGATGCTGGCGGCCAGATACCGACCGCGCTCAAGCATCCTCCTTCTGCATGAGCCAGGGGAAAACCGTCAAGCCCTTCGCCTCCAGCCACTCGCGATTGTAAAGCGTAGAGAGGTAACGGAAACCCGTGTCGCATAATATGGTGACGATGCGCTTTCCCGGGCCGAGCTGTTTCCCCAACGCGACAGCTCCGGCCACATTGATCCCACTGGACAGGCCCAGGCACAGCCCCTCCTCGCCAAGCAGGCGACGGACCCATAGCAGGCCCTCTTCGTCCGAAATGCGGAACTGGGTGTCGATCGGCGCGCCTTCGAGATTACCCGTAATCCGGCCCTGACCGATGCCTTCGGCCACCGAGCTGCCTTCGGCTTTCAGCTCGCCATTGGCGTAATAGCTATAGAGCGCTGCGCCATGCGGATCGGAAAGCGCGATGGTCACATTTTCGTCCTTCGCCTTGAGGCCCAGGCCGACCCCAGCGATCGTCCCGCCCGTGCCCGCCGCGCAGGTAAAACCGTCGATCCGGCCTTCCATCTGCGTCCAGATTTCTTCCGCCGTCCCCATGATATGGGCCTTGCGGTTGGCGATATTGTCGAACTGATTGGCCCAGATCGCGCCAGGCGTTTCTTCGGCGATGCGCCGCGAAGTGTGAACGAAATGTCCGGGATTGGAATAGGGCGCGGCCGGCACCAGCACCAGCTCCGCGCCCAGCGCGCGCAGCGTATCCATCTTCTCGCGACTCTGCGTCTCGGGCATGACGATGATTGTGCGATACCCGCAGGCGTTGGCGACCAGCGCCAAACCGATGCCGGTGTTGCCGGCCGTGCCCTCGACAATCGTGCCGCCGGGTTTCAACAGGTCGCGTTCCTCGGCATCCCTCACGATATAGAGGGCGGCGCGATCCTTCACGGATGCGCCGGGGTTCGCGAATTCGCATTTGCCGAAAATTTCACAGCCGCTTGCCTCGGAAGGCCCATTCAGGCGGACAAGTGGCGTATTGCCGATGAGCGACAATGTATCTGCGGTGACCATCATCCGCCCGCAATAGCGCAGCGCCGGGGGGCTGCCAAGCAAGGGAAAGTAGCAGCGCTTCAAGCCGAAATGTCTGATCACTCTGCTGCGCGCGCTTGAGCTTCGCCAATATATCACGCAACATACTGATTATATTATATTTAAATTTTTTATGGTTTTCGTAATTTTTTTGAACCGATCCGGGAACCAAGGTTGGGCTGGCTCGTTCTACTCTTCGGATGGCGACCCTTTGCCCCCCGCTACGCTATCCGAATAAACGAACCCGGAACGCCCTTCCCCCCACCCGCGTTCCGGGTTCGACTGTTTTCCGGGTTCCCTTCGTCTCAATCTGATCCCCGCGCGGCGAACCTCGGGAACGATGCGCCCGCATATCCGTTTTTACCGTCGGGCCGCAGGGGGCCTTACACAAGGGAAATGGAGTTTAGGATGATGCGCAATATTCTCTCGGTGCTGCTTCTTGGCACCTCGCTTGTTCTCGCCGCCTGCAACACAGTTGAGGGTGCCGGCAGGGATATCGAAAGCGCAGGCGAAACAGTGCAGGACGCCGCCAATTAAGTCAGGAGCCGCCTAGTCCTGGGGAACGAGGGCGTCGTCCTCGTTCTTCCGCCTCCTGTCCGTGAACCAGATCGCAAAAAGCGTGATTTCGTAAAGCAACACCAGCGGAACCGCGAGCATGAGCTGCGAAACCACGTCGGGCGGCGTCAGGACGGCAGCCGCCACGAACGCCACGACAATCATGTAGCGCCTGAGCCCCACAAGTTGCGCCCTGCTGACGATGCCGGCGCGGTTCAGCAGCATTAGCAGAACCGGCATCAGGAAGCTGATACCGAAAGCGAGAATGAACTGCATGACGAGGCCGAGATAGGAGTCGGCACTCGGCAGCGCCTCCAGCTCCACGCCGCCGCTCGTGCCCTGAAAATTCAGGAAGAAATGAAACGCGGTGGGCATGACCACGAAATAGGCCAGGCTGGCACCGGCCAGAAAGAGCAGCGGCGTTGCGAGAAGGAACGGCAGCAACGCCTTCTTTTCCTTGACGTAAAGCCCCGGGGCGATGAACGCCCAAAGCTGGTTGGCGATGATCGGGAAGCTGAGGAAAAAGGAGCCGAATATCGCGACCTTTACTTGCACGAAGAATGCTTCGTACAGCTTGGTATAGACCAGCTTGCCGCCCTGCGCACCGAACGCTTCCTTCAGCGGATGGACAAGAATGGCGAACAACTGATCGGAAAAATAAAAGCACAGCACGAAGCCCAGAAACAGCGCGACGACGCATTTGAGCAGGCGTGATCGCAACTCGATCAGATGGTCGAGCAGCGGCGCCTTGGTATCGTCAATGTCCTTCATGCGTCGCTTCTGTCGGTGGCTGAATTCGCCTCGGTCATTGTCGGCTTCGGCGCGGCGGCGCCTGATGTCGGTTCCTCAACCCCACCCGTCTCTGCCGCTTCCACCGCCCCATTGTCCGCGGGTGAGGGAAGCGCCTCCATGGCTGGATGCTGATCCATGATGCGGCGATTTTCGGCGGCCCACTTCTTTTCCAGTTCTTCCATTTCCGCCTCCCGGATCATCGCGTCGATGCCCGAGCGGAAATGGCGAGACATTGCGCGCGCCTTGCCGACCACCTGGCCCAACTTGTAAAGCGCGCGCGGCAAATCCTTCGGGCCGATGACGATTACCGCCACGACCGCGATCAACAGCAATTCGGTGGAGCCGATGTCGAACATGGATCGACCCGTTGCGCGGCGCGAAGACCGTCAGCCCTGTTTCTGTTCTTCATTTGCGGCAGTCGCCGACGCATCCGGCGTCGGTTGCCCCTCGATCCGGTTTACCGAACGCGGAGCCGGGGTCTCGTCATCATCCGACATGCCCTTCTTGAATGCCTTGATGCCCTTGGCAACATCGCCCATCAAACCGGAAATTCTGCCGCCACCGAAAAGGAGGACGATGACCAGCATCACCACAATCCAGTGGAACAGCGAAAAAGAACCCATCATAAATCTCCTTGGAACTACGCTGTAATCTAGGCGTCTTCCTCGTTCATTTCCAGCGGCGATTCGTCATCGTCCGGTTCATTGAGCCCTTCCATCGCCAGATCGACGGGATCGAGCAGGCCAGCGGCCCGAAGATCGTCGACACCCGGAAGGTCTTTGCGGCTGGCGAGCCCGAAATGGGTCAGGAACTCCGGCGTGGTTGCATAGATAAGCGGGCGGCCGGGCACTTCGCGCCGGCCGGCCGGGCGAATCCACCCCGCCTCCATCAGCACGTCAAGCGTACCCCTGGCGACCTGAACACCCCGGATTGCCTCGATTTCGGCGCGACTCACCGGCTCATGGTAGGCAATGATCGCGAGCGTTTCCATTCCCGCACGGGAAAGCTTCCGCAGCTCTTCCTTGTCACGC
>JBFXHW010000113.1:0-8433 GCA_050176605.1 Sphingobium sp.
GACCATGTGATCGCGGTCGGCTTCGCCCCGATGGTCGGTCCGGTCCTGCAGGGCTTCTTCCGTCTGCGGCCGCCACCACACGCACCACCCGCCATTTCCTGAAAAACTCACCAAATGCTCTCTGGCTGCATCGCAGTCAGCCGGAGCATGTCGCGCACGCGCCGCGTGTCACCCCATTGTTTTCAGGATCCTTTCATGTCCATCCGTTTTCTGCTTTCCGCCGGCTGCGCGCTGGCGACCTTTTCCACATATCCCGCCCACGCTGACGAGGAGCCCGACAGCGGCGCCGAAGGCCGCACCATCATCGTCACCGGCTATCGTCAGGCCGATGAGGCAAAGGCCGCGGCAGATAGCACGCCCGGTGGAACCGATATCGTGACCTATCAGGACTATGCCGACCGATCTGTGATGTCGTTGCGCGATACGCTCGCCTTTTCGCCGGGCGTCTATCTCCAGCCCCGCTATGGACAGGAGATACGCATCTCCATTCGGGGATCGGGACTGAGCCGGGGCTATCACATGCGCGGTCTGACGCTGTTGCAGGACGGCGTGCCGATCAACCTCGCCGACGACAATGGCGATTTTCAGGAGATGGAACCGACCTTCTTCGACCATCTGGAGGTTTATCGCGGCGCGAATGCATTGCGCTTCGGATCGGGTACGCTGGGCGGCGCGATCAACGGCATCACACCGCGCGGCAGCGACGCAAGTGGCCTTTATCTGCGCGCCGACGGCGGTTCGTTCCAGACGATGCGGGGTTTGGCCTCGTTCGGGGGCGCCTCCGGCGTCGCCGACTATTGGATGGGCGCGAGCGCAGACCGGTCGGACGGCGATCGCGAACACGCGAAGCGGCATTCCTTCCGCTTCCACGGTAATGTTGGACTGAAGCTGGGCGAAGGGATGGAGACCCGCTTCTATGCCAGTGTCAACGCCATCAACCAGCAATTGCCCGGTGCACTGACGCGGGCCGATGTCCTGACCAATCCGGAAAAAGGCAATTTCGCGGGCGATCAGCAACGCGACATCGATTCCATCCGGATGCAGAACCGCACCAGCATCGATCTGGGCGACGGGACTCTGACGGCCGGACTGTTCCTCAACGACAAGGCGTTGTTCCACCCCATCTTTCAGGTGATCGACCAACAGTCGACCGACGTCGGCGCGTTCACCCGGTTCGACTATCAGGCCGGGCCGTTCGCGCTGACACTCGGCGGAGAGGTGCGTCGGGGCAGCATGCGCGCCCGGCAATATCTGAACGTCAATGGCAAGCGCGGCGCGCTGACTTTCGACGCGGATCAGGATGCGCGCACGGCGAACCTTTATGGCGAGTTGCGCGTCAGACCCACCGCGCGACTGAGCCTGATAGCCGGCGCCATATACGCCGACGGATGGCGTGCCCGGCATGTGCGTTTCTCGAACGGCCAAGACGGGCGTAAATCGTTTGACGAATTCTCGCCCAGATTCGGATTGCTCTACAATCCGGCGGACCATGTGCAATTCTATGCCAATTACAGTCGTTCGGCCGAGTTTCCGGGCTTCGGCGAGGTCTTTCAGAGCGTCGGAATGCCGCCGGTCAGCAGCTTCATTTCCGCGATCCACCCTCAGACGGCATGGACGGCGGAGATCGGAACGCGCGGGAGCATCGGCTTGGCCACTTGGGACGTTACGCTCTATCGCGCCGACCTGAAGGGAGAGATGCTGCAATATTCGGTATCGTCCAGCATCCCCGCCGCGACCTTCAACGCCGACCGGACCCGGCATCAGGGGATCGAGGCCAGCCTGTCGCTCGATCTGGCCGACTGGCTGCGCCTGCGGCAGGTGTACCAGTACAGCGACTTCCGGTTCCGCGATGACGCCCAGTTCGGCGACAACCGCCTGCCGGTGGTCCCGCGCCACATGTATCGGGCGGAGCTGAGGATCGGCACGGATGGGCTACATGTCTCGCCCAATGTTGAATGGGTATCGAAAGGCGCGTGGGCCGACTATTCGAACACCACGCGGACGAAGGGCTATGCGCTGCTTGGCCTCAGCGCGGGCGCGAGCATCGGCGGGGGCATGGATATCTTTATCGACGCGCGCAACCTCACGCAGAAAACGGCGATCGGCGACATCAGCGCGACACTGACCGCGGGTGCCGCCTCGGCGATCTACTATCCTGTCGAGCGCAGGGCCGTGTTCGGCGGCGCGCGCGTGCGCTTCTGACAGGCCTGAAGGTAAAGAGCGGCTGATCGGGCGGAGGCGGTTGCGCCTCCGCCTTCGCTGTTGCACAAAGACAATTGACGCGCTAGGTGCTGTGCTTCGTGCAGACATCGTCATAACACCCTTGCCGGGGAGCTCGCCTTGACCGACCGTTCTGCCACGCTCATCCTTTTTGGCGCCACTGGCGACCTTGCCGCCAGAATGCTGTTTCCTTCGCTGTTCAATCTGCAGGAGGACGGCCTCCTGCCGGACGACTTTCTGGTCGTGGCGTCCGGCCGGTCCGAAAAGAGCGACGAGGCGTTCCGCGCAGAAGTCGACAACGCGCTGAAACAGTTCATCAAGGCGGACCGGTATTCGGCCGAGGCCTCGAAAAGGCTCACCGACAGGATCATCTATTGTCCGGCATCGTCCGGCAACGCCGCCCAGTTCGACGCGCTCGCCGCACGGGTGAAGGGACGGGAGGACAAGGGCGTTTCCGTCTATCTCTCGACGCCGCCCTCGCTGTTCGCGCCAACCGCGCAGAGCCTTGCGGATGCGGGCGCTGTCACCCCCACCACGCGCATCGCGATGGAAAAACCGATCGGCCACGATCTTGAGTCGTCCGAAAAAGTGAACGATGCGATCTGCGCGTTGTTCGACGAGGAGCGCATCTTCCGGGTCGACCATTATCTCGGCAAGGAAACGGTGCAGAACCTGATCGCCTTGCGCTTTGGCAACATGATGTTCGAGCCGCTGTGGAATGCCAATGCCATCGACCATGTGCAGATCACTGTCGGCGAAACCGTCGGACTGGAAGGCCGGGTCTCCTATTATGACGGCGTCGGCGCGCTGCGTGACATGGTGCAAAACCATATGCTGCAGATCCTCTCGATCATCGCGATGGAGCCGCCCGCGCGTTTCGATTCCACCGCCGTGCGCGACGAGAAGGTGAAGGTTCTGCGGTCGCTCCGCCCCTTTACCGGCGAGACCGCAAAGGCGCAGAGCGTGCGCGGGCAATATGCTGCTGGCGCGGTCGGCGGAGAGATTGTCACGGGGTACGCCGAGGAACTGGGCCAGCCGTCCGACACCGAAACGTTCGTGGCGCTGAAGGCTTATGTCGACAACTGGCGCTGGGCGGGCGTGCCCTTCTATCTGCGCACCGGCAAGCGCATGCCGACCCGGCACAGCGAGATCATGATCCAGTTCAAGCCGGTCGCCCATTCGATTTTCGGCAGGAACGGCTTCGGCACCGGCCTCGAACCCAACACGCTCATCATTCGCCTTCAGCCCGAGGAATATATCCGCCTCCTCATCATGTCGAAGGAGCCGGGCCTCGACCGGGGCGGCGTGAAACTGCGCGAGGTCGGCCTCGACGTGTCGCTGACCGCCGCTTTCGAGAAACAGCGCCGCCGCATCGCCTATGAACGGCTGCTGCTCGACCTGCTGGAGGGCGACACCACCCTCTTTGTCCGCCGTGACGAGGTGGAGGCGCAGTGGCGCTGGATCGACAGCATCATTGCGAGCTGGCAGGAGGCAGGGATCAAGGTCGCCGGTTACGCCGCAGGCCAATGGGGACCATCCTCGGCCATCGGTCTGATCGAACGCGACGGAGCAAGCTGGCATGAGTGAGCTGCACCCGGTCGTCGAGAAGGTCACGCGGCGCGTCGTCGAGAAAAGCACGCATGCCCGGCGTAAGTATCTCGATCTGGTCGATCGCGGCCGCAATGCGGGAACCAACCGGGATCAGCTTAGCTGCGGCAACCTCGCCCACGCCTTTGCCGCGAGCGGAGACGACAAGCCCGCCATCCGCGCCGCTACGTCGATGAACATCGGCATCGTCACCGCCTATAACGACATGCTGTCCGCGCATCAGCCCTATGGCCGGTATCCCGAACAGATCAAGCTCGCCGCGCGCGAGGTCGGCGCGACCGCGCAGGTGGCGGGCGGCGTCCCGGCCATGTGCGATGGGGTGACACAGGGGCAGGCGGGCATGGACCTGTCGCTCTTTTCGCGCGATGTGATTGCGATGGCGACGGCCGTGTCGCTCAGTCACGCGATGTTCGAGGGCGTGGCGATGCTCGGCATTTGCGACAAGATCGTGCCGGGCCTGCTGATCGGCGCACTGCGTTTCGGCCACCTGCCCGCGATCCTGATCCCTGCCGGGCCGATGCCGTCCGGCATCGCCAACAAGGAAAAGCAGCGGGTGCGCCAGCTCTATGCCGAAGGGAAGGTCGGCAAGGAAGAGCTGCTCGACAGCGAAGCGGCGAGCTATCACGGCGCGGGCACCTGCACCTTCTATGGTACCGCCAACAGCAACCAGATGATGATGGAGATGATGGGGCTCCACATGCCGGGGGCGAGCTTCATCAATCCGGGAACGAAGTTGCGACAGGAACTGACGCGCGCGGCGGTGCACCGGCTGGCGGACATCGGCTGGGACGGCAGCGACTACAGGCCGCTGGGCCACTGCATCGACGAAAAGGCGATCGTCAACGCCTGTATCGGCCTGCTCGCCACCGGCGGATCGACCAATCATGCGATCCACCTGCCGGCGATAGCCCGCGCGGCGGGGATCAGCATCGACTGGACCGACTTTGCCGAGCTTTCCGAGGTGATCCCGCTGCTCTGTCGCGTCTACCCCAATGGATCGGGCGAAGTGAACGATTTTCATGCGGCGGGCGGGATCGGCTATGTAATTGGAGAGCTGCTCGACAATGGCTTGCTTCACCGCGACGTGATGACGGTCGCGCGTGCCGACCTGAGTGATTACGCCAGGACTCCGGAGCTGAAGGACGAGGCGCTCGTCTGGCCTGAACGCCTGGCCGAGCCGCGTGATACGGCGATGCTGCGCCCCGCCTCCGATCCGTTCAGCAAGGACGGCGGCATGAAGTTGCTCTCCGGCAATCTCGGCCGCTGCGTCATGAAGACAAGCGCCGTCGATCCCGACCGCTGGACAACAGAGGCCCCTGCCCGCGTCTTTGCCGACCAGAATGAAGTACTTGACGCGTTCAAGGCAGGCGAACTGGATCGTGACGTCGTGGTTGTCGTGCGCTTTCAGGGCCCGCGCGCCAACGGCATGCCGGAATTGCACAAGCTGACCCCTCCGCTTGGCGTTTTGCAGGACAAGGGCTTCAAGGTCGCTCTCGTCACCGATGGCCGCATGTCCGGCGCCAGCGGCAAGGTCCCAGCCGCCATCCATGTCTCTCCCGAGGCAAAGGGCAGCGGACCGCTCGGGCGACTACGCGACGGCGACATCGTGCGGGTCTGCGCCGTTGAAGGAAGGTTGGAGGCGCTGGTCCCCGAAACCGAATGGGCCAGCAGGCCGCAGGCGGCAATGCCGCCTCCGCCCTATGACACGGGCCGCGAACTGTTCGCGATGATGCGTGCCACATGCGACGAGGCGGAACTTGGCGCCTCCGCGATGCTGGCCGCAATGGATGGAGAATTGGTGTGACGGTCGATGAGGTGATGGAGCTGGCGCCGGTCATTCCGGTGCTGGTGATCGAGGATGTGGCGGACGCATTACCAGTCGCACGGGCACTGGTCGCGGGAGGCCTTCGGGCGCTCGAGGTAACGCTGCGGACCGAGGGCGCGCTGGAGGTCATTCGTGAAATGGCGCAAATCGAGGGCGCGGTCGTCGGCGCGGGCACAGTGGTAAGCCCGCAGCAGCTCGACGCCGTGCTGGCGGCGGGTGCGAAATTCATCGTATCGCCCGGCCTTACCGAGCCGCTTGGCAAGGCGATCATCGAAAGCCGCATTCCCTGGTTGCCGGGCGTCGCCACGGCGGGCGACATCATGCGCGGCATGGACATGGGGCTTTCGCGCTTCAAATTCTTTCCCGCTGAGACATCGGGCGGCATCGCTGCGCTGAAGGCACTCGCCGGCCCCTTTTTCGATGCACGCTTCTGCCCCACTGGCGGCATCACCGCGGCGAGCGCCCCGGAATGGCTGGCGCAACCCTTCGTAAAGTGCGTCGGCGGAAGCTGGATCATACCGAAAGGTCCGACCGATGTCGTGAAAATAGAAGAGCTGGCAAAGGCTGCGAGCGGGCTACGTTCCGCCTGAACCGCCCGCCAATCCCGGCGCCAACGGCATCTGGCGAAAATAACCCCGCCGGAGCAAGCTCAACGACGGGGCCAAGGTTCAGGGAGTGCCACTTCCAAAGGGGGAAGGAAGCAGCCAGGCATCACTAGCAAATCTGCCTGAACGGCATATGAAGGAACTGCGGATTGCCGGGACAGAAAATGGTCTGGAAACGCTTTATCGTGCGCCGCTGGCACGTCCGGGTTCCGAGGTGCGGGACCGCAACGCTTCCCATGCATGTTCCAGCCCCGCTTCAAACTGGTCTGTGCATCGTTCCCAGCGGAAACTGCTGCCATGGTCCGCTGCGGCCCTCCGGTCGACCCTCAGTGCGCGCCTGATCGCGGTCGCCAGATCGTCGTCGACAGAACCCACAGGCTGGCGCAACAGGGCCTCGGGGCCACGCCCTTCCGCACCGACGATATCGAGCGGCCCCGGCACCGGAAATCCGGCGACCGGTAACCCGCACGCCAGCGCCTCTATCATCACCAGGCCAAATGTATCGGTGAGGCTGGGAAACACGAAGACATCAGCGGCGCGATAGGCGCTGGCCAGATCCTCTCCACCGAGTGCACCGGTGAAGACGGCGTGCGGGTATAACTGCTTCAGCTGGGCCAGCGCGGGACCGTCACCGACCACCACCTTGGTGCCAATCACGTCGGCGCCGAGAAATGCCTCGAGATTCTTCTCCGCCGCCACGCGCCCGACATAAAGAAGAACCGGGCCCGGCAGATGCGTCATCCCCTCGTGCCGTGGACCCTCGGCGTGAAACAGCGCCGTATCGATGCCGCGCGACCAGATGCGCCCGGTCGGGATGCCGCGATAGGCGAGTTCGTCGCGCAACCGCGGCGTCGAGACGAACACAGCCGCCGCCGGGCGATGAAAGCGCCGCATGACCGGCCAGAACCAGTCGGGCGACACGCCCGTGCGCACCGCAAGATAGTCCGGAAAACGGGTGTGGAATGCGGTGGTAAACGCAACCCCCTTGTCGATGCACCAGCGTCGCGCCGCCCAGCCGATCGGTCCCTCTGTGACGATATGAACGACATCCGGCGCAAAAGCCTTCAGGGCGCGCCGCGTTCCGCTTCGCGGCGCGATCGCCAGACTGATCTCGCCATATCCGGGCATCGGCACGGTCAGAAAGCGATCGGGCGCAATTATCTCGATGGCGTGACCACGCTCCTGCATCTGGGCGATCGTCATCTGCAACGTCCGCACGACGCCGTTCACCTGCGGGGCCCAGGCATCGGTGGCAATCGCCAGTTTCATCGCGCTATCCGCATCGCATAGGTCTGGACAAACCCGGCTCAGGCCGTGGCAGCGGCCTTCGCTGCGGCTTCATCGCGCACATGCGCCGGCCAGTCGAGGATCGTCATTTCTCCGGTGAAACTCTCGGTCAGCGCGGTGCAGCTTTCCACCCAGTCGCCGTCATTATAATAGATAGTATCGCCAATCGGGCGGATTTCGGCAGTGTGGATATGGCCGCAAACAACACCATCCAGACCGCGATGCGCGGCTTCGTGCGCTACCGCATCCTCGAAATCGTAAATGAACTGCACGGCATTCTTGACGCGCTTCTTGAGATAGGCGGACAGCGACCAATAGGGCATGCCCAATGCCTTGCGCGCGCGGTTGAACCATCGGTTCGCCTTCAGCATCACATAATAGGCCTGATCACCCAGGAAGGCGAGCCACTTGGCATAGAGCACGACACCGTCGAATGCGTCACCGTGCACGACCAGCAGGCGGCGGCCGTCCGCCGTGGTATGGATCGCCTCATTGGCGAGATCGATACCACCAAAGCCGAGCCCGGCATAATCGCGCAGCATCTCGTCATGATTGCCGGTGATATAGACGACGCGGGTACCCTTGTGCGCCATCTTGAGGATGCGGCGGATTACTTCGTTGTGCGCATCCGGCCAGTACCAGCCCTTGCGGAGCCGCCAGCCATCGATGATATCGCCGACCAGATAGAGCGTCTCGCATTCTATCGAGCGCAGGAAATCAAGCAGCAGCGTGGCGTTGCAGCCGGAAGTCCCAAGATGGACATCCGAAATCCAGACAGTGCGGAATTTCAGTTTCGGCCGAAAGCTTTTCGGCTCCGGCAAATCGAGCCAGTCGGGAACCTTGTTTCCCGTCTCGACTATCTCGGATGCGCCCGTTTCCCTGAGAAAT
>JBFXHW010000114.1:0-8397 GCA_050176605.1 Sphingobium sp.
TAATCCAGCCGGTCGAAATAGGGCAGCGCCTGCATATAGGTTTTGTATTCGATCAGCTTTTTGGTGCCGCGGTGCAGCAGGCCGACATGCGGGTCGCACCGCTCCACAATCTCGCCGTCGAGCTCCATGACGAGGCGCAGCACGCCGTGCGCCGCCGGATGCTGAGGCCCGAAATTGATCGTGTAGTTCTGGATGCCGTCTTCATCGACGCCAACCACGACCGAACGCTTGCCCAGCGCCTCATTCTGGATTTCGGTGAGAGTTTCGGCGCTCATGCCTTGTCCTCATTCTTGGGCTTGCGGGCACGCGGCTTCTTCGACTTTTCGGTGGCATCGGAAGTAGCGGAGGGCGATTTCGCCCCACCGGCATTCGCGCTGCCCTTCTTGACCGCCGGCGACCGCTTCTTCGCCTGCTTTTCCGCGCCTTTGCCTGCGCCGGTATCTTCCTTCTTTTCCGTCGTCTTGGGCGTGTCGACCTTGGCGGCAGCGGGCTTCTCCGGCGCGGGAGCGGCCTTTACCGGACTGGGCGCTCCGGGGGCCTCCGGCTGCGCCTTCTCGTCTCCCGGCAATATATATTCCGCCCCTTCCCACGGCGACATGAAGTCGAAATTACGGAAATCCTGCGCCAGCTTGACCGGCTCATAGACGACACGCTTGTCTTCCTCGCTGTAACGCAGCTCGACATAGCCGGTGAGCGGAAAGTCCTTGCGCTGGGGATGGCCCTGAAAACCATAATCGGTGAGGATGCGGCGCAAGTCGGTATTGCCGGAGAAGATGACGCCATACATGTCGAAAACTTCGCGTTCCAGCCAGCCCGCGACCGGCCAGATGTCTGTCACGGACGGCACCGGAGTCGCCTCGTCTGTGGACACCTTGACCCGAAGGCGGTGATTCCTGGTGACCGACAACAGGTGATAGACCACCTCGAAACGGTCAGGCCGCTCCGGGTAATCGACGCCAGCTATTTCCATCAGCTGCTGATAGGCTGCCTCGACGCGCAGCTTTTCCAGCACGCGAGCGACGCTTTCGCGCGCCACGACCAGCGTCATCTCGTCAGCCGCCTCGACCAGCGCCAGCAGGTCCGCGCCGACGAGTTTCGTCAGTTCATCCGACAGGCCTTCGATCGGCTTTACCAGGGGAGCGGGATGGACACTCACCGTTCAATCGTCCCCACCCGGCGAATCTTCCGCTGGAGCTGCATGATGCCGTAAAGCAGCGCCTCGGCGGTCGGCGGGCAGCCGGGCACATAGATGTCAACCGGCACGATGCGGTCGCAGCCACGCACGACGCTGTAGCTGTAGTGATAATAGCCGCCCCCATTGGCGCAGGATCCCATCGAGATCACATATTTGGGCTCGCTCATCTGGTCATAAACCTTGCGCAGCGCGGGCGCCATCTTGTTGCAGAGCGTGCCCGCGACGATCATCACGTCCGACTGGCGCGGGGATGCGCGCGGCGCGGCGCCGAAGCGCTCAAGGTCATAGCGCGGCATGTTCACATGGATCATCTCGACTGCGCAGCAGGCAAGGCCGAAGGTCATCCACCACAGCGAGCCGGTACGCGCCCACTGGAACAGCTCCTCCGTCGAGGTGACAAGGAAGCCCTTGTCCTGAACCTCGGTCGAGAGCGCACCGAAAAATGCGGGGTCGGGCTGCGTTCCAGGCGCTGGGGTCAGGCCGGTCGCGTTCCGCTCAAGCTCTACTCCCAATCCAGCGCTCCCTTTTTCCACGCATAAACAAGGCCGAGCACCAGCTCGAGGATGAAGATCATCATCGTCGCCCAGCCCGCCCAGCCGATCTGATCGAGGCTGACGGCCCATGGAAACAGGAACGCCGCCTCCAGATCGAAGATGATGAAAAGGATCGCGACCAGATAGAAACGGACGTCGAACTGGTTGCGCGGATCCTCGAACGCGGGGAAACCGCATTCATATTCGCTGAGCTTTTCGGCATCGGGCTTGTGCGCGCCAGTGAGGCGGCCGACAATCATCGGCAGGAACACGAAGGCGCTCGACAGCAGGAGCGCGATGACCAGAAAAATCAGGATAGGCAGATATTGGGCGAGATCGACCAAGTTCGTCCCCTGCGGCACATAATGGGCTTCTTCAGGGCGGCTTTAGGCCCGCTGCACCTGCGAAGCAAGGGGGTCATCCCGTGATAATGATTCTCAAAAAGCGGGATTTCAACTGAGCAGGCGAATGCCCGAGAAGAGCAGCATGACGGCAAGCGCCCACCGCAATGCCGTGCCGTTTATCCGGGCCGCCAGCTTGGATCCGATGATGATGCCCGGTATCGACCCGATCAGCAGCGATCCGAGCAGCGGCAAGTCTACATTGCCCATCCAGAAATGCCCCAGCCCGGCCAGAAGCGTAAGCGGCACCGCATGCACGATATCCGTCCCCACGACTCGCTTGGCGGTCATGCGCATCGGATAGAGCATCACGAGCATGGTCGCGCCCAGCGCGCCCGCGCCGACCGATGTCAGCGTAACGAGAACGCCCAGTATCGCCCCGGCAACCATGGTAAGGGCAGGAAGCGCCCGGCGATAGGCGGCGACGCGTTCTCCGTCGATCCTTTCGGCAACGGAATCGAGCCGCTTGTTGAAGAAGGTTACGATAGCGGTCAGCACAAGGACGCCGCCCAGCAACTGAACGATCAGCCCGGTCTTCACCTGGCTCATGTCATTTACGGACAGGAACCAGAGCGTCAGCAATGCCGCGGGAAGGCTCCCCCAGGCGAGACGCTTCACGACCTGCCAGTCCGCATGGCCCTGGCTGTGATGGATCGTGCCGCCGACCATCTAGGTGATCGCCGCGAACCAGAGGTCCGTGCCGACCGCTGTGGCTGGCGTAACACCGAGCAGCAGGATCATGAGCGGAGCCATCAGCGAACCGCCGCCGACACCCGTAAGGCCGACCATCAGGCCGACGACAAATCCTGAAAGAGGGTGAAGCAGATCCATCAGGTGGCGGGTTCCATCTTGAAGCCGGCGACTAGGCCAAAGCGGACTTCCGCGGTAGACAGGCGGAGCCGGCAAGTAAATCCAGTGAGTTCCGCAACCAAACCGCGCCCCTTTCCATACCCGTCACACAAGGCCCCATCAGATGCCAGCGAAATTATATCCTGCCAAAGGCCCGGTGTCCCCATAACGCGTTTAAAGAAGCCAACAGGAAAAGCGTCCAACAAATTTTGCTGTGGCATAAACCCTGTATTTCAGGCTTGAACCCACCTCAGCCCTGCCCCCTGATGTCCGTCAATTTGCGTTCCCATGCCAGCGCATGGCCAACGATCTGGTCGAGAGCGGCATAGGCGGGCTTCCACGGGAAACGCTCCATGATCCGGCGATTGTCAGATATCAGGGCCGGCGGGTCGCCGGCTCGGCGCCCCTCCAGTCGGCGTTCGATCTTCCGGTTTGTAACGCGATCAACCGCATCGAGAACTTCCAGAACCGAAAAGCCCCGGCCATAGCCGCAATTGAGCGTATGGCTGCGCGCTGGATCGGCGATCAGTGCCTCCAGCGCCAGAACATGAGCCGCAGCGAGATCGGATACATGAATATAGTCGCGCACCCCCGTACCGTCCGGCGTGTCGAAATCAGTCCCGAACACGGCGACATGATCGCGCTTCCCGAGCGCGCATTCAACCGCAACCTTGATAAGGTGAGTGGCCCCTGCGGTAGACTGGCCTGTACGCGCCTCGGGGTCGGCACCCGCGACGTTGAAATAGCGCAGTGCACAATAGTTCAGTGGGTGCGCCGCTGCGACGTCCGCCAGCATATGCTCGGTCATCAGCTTGGACATGCCATAGGGATTTATCGGAAGTTTCGGGCTATCCTCGCTGACCGGGCTCTCCGCCGGAATGCCATATGTCGCTGCGGTGGAGGAAAAGATGAAATGGGGCACGCCGCTTCGCACCGCGCTCTCGATCAGGCTCCGGCTCTTTGCACTGTTGTTGTGATAATATTTTAGCGGGTTCTCGACCGATTCGGGCACGATGATCGATCCCGCAAAATGCATGACCGCGCGAACGGCGTGATCGCGCATCGCCTGTTCGACCGTGGGCTGATCCTCGATGTCCGTTTCGACCAGCGGGACATCTTCCGGCACGGCAAAGCGGAAACCGGTTGTCAGATTATCGACGACCACGACACCATAGCCCTGATCCTTCAACGCCAGGACGGCATGGCTCCCGATATAACCCGCGCCACCCGTAACCATGATTGTGGGCTTTCCCATCGTAACTCCCTTGTTCCCTCCGACGTTCTGCGGGTCTTTCCCCGCAGCGCGTGCGCGATCAACTCATTTTTGCAGTGCACCAGAGGCTATAGCACCCATCCGCTAACAGAAACGATACGTCTCGCCAGCCAGACACTGACCGTCGACGCGACGAACGCGATGAAAACGCCGACGATCTGGTTGACGGCAAGAATGGGACTGAAAGCCATCAGCGCCAGCGGATGGACCAGATAGACGCCCATCATCAGGCGCGAGACCGGTTCGACGGAGACGCCCGCCGGAATCATCCGCCCCCCCAACCAGGCCGCAATCACCACCAGCACGAAGCCCAGCGGATAGGATGGATCGAAACCAGCCACATCACCCGTCAGTATCGGAATCATCACCGCTGCAACCGGCAGTACGATCCAGCGACCATGCCTCACCCGCTCCGCAGACCCCAGCGCCATGCCTAGCAAAATGGCGGGCAGCGCATGCAGCCATTGGGAAAATGGCGAAGGCGACGACACGATCGTCGTCCGCAGATCAGGCGCGAGAAGCAGGAGGATTACGACCGCCGCCGAGGACAGCCAGAAGACAAAAGGTGCCGTCCCTCCGGCTCGCTTGAAGATGTTGATGGCGAGCAGGGTCACGAACAGGAAAGGCAGGAACCAGAGGTGCGGGCTCGGGCCGGTAAGGATTCCGGCAAACAGGCCGCTCTCCATCGGGATCATCGCCCTGCCCCGCATCATATTGATCGCGGCATAGACGAGGAACCAGAACAGCCATGGGATGAGCAGCGTCACCGCCAGATCGCGCAGCGATCTTCTCCTGTGCCAGTTGGCGCCTGTCTCGAACATCGGTGCCAGAATGAGGAAGACGACGAGCCCGGCGTAGGCGACATCATATCCCGGCGCATGTGCATGGAAAGCCACGATGCCCAGCGCCGCAACGATCCTGAGCGCCTCAAGGGCCTGGTTACGGGGCTTTCCCGATGCCATGGATTTCCGGATACCTCACCGATTGCCCACACTATAAGGGCGGTTGCTATCGAGGCGGGGCTACCGGGTCAACAAACGCTCCGACGCGGCCTGTCCCGAATCAGCGCAACGCAGCGGCAACCAGCTTGTGCAGTTTTGAGTGGATCGCGTCGTTCCCGGCTATGATTTCCCGGCGTTCGACAGCCCGGTCACCGCCCCGGAAATCGGTAACGAAACCGCCCGCCTCACGGACGAGCAATATGCCCGCGGCGACATCCCATGGCGAAAGCCCGGCTTCCCAGAAACCGTCATAACGCCCGGCCGCGACATGCGAGAGGTCGAGGGCAGCCGCACCGAAACGGCGAACCCCCGCCACGCTACCGGCAACGGCACCGAAAATGCGGGTCCATTGCGACAGGTCGCCATGACCAAGATAGGGAATTCCGGTGGCTATCAACGCATCGGCGAGATCCCGCCGCGCGGAAACGCGCAACCGCTGGTCATGCCGCCAGGCACCCCGGTTCTTTTCTGCCCAGTAGCTCTCGTCGGTGATCGGCTGATAGACGAGGCCCGTGGTCACCTCGCGCCTGCCGCCCGCCAATGGCTCTTCCACGGCAATCGATATCGCGAAGTGCGGGACACCGTGCAGAAAATTTGTGGTGCCGTCGAGTGGATCGATGATCCAGCGTGGCTTTGCCGGATCGCCGGCTATTTCTCCGCCTTCCTCCAGCAGAAAGCCCCAGTCGGGCCGCGCCTTGCGCAGTTCTTCAACCAACGTATCCTCGCACCGCTTGTCGGCGATCGAAACGAAATCTGCAGGGCCCTTGCGGCTGACCTGCAGATGCTCGACTTCACCGAAATCGCGGCGCAGACGCGGCGCGGCCTTGCGAGCGGCGCGTTCCATGACAGTAAGAAGGCCTGAATGGGAAACCATGACTGAGTGTCAGTCCGCGCGTTTCACATATTCGCGTTCGTAGACATCAACGACAATCCGCGTGCCTGTCGTGATATGCGGTGGCACCATTACGCGCACGCCATTGTCCAGGATCGCAGGCTTGTAGCTGGCAGAGGCTGTCTGTCCCTTGACCACGGCGTCAGCCTCGACGACCTCGGCCTCGACCTGCTCGGGCAGTTGCACGCTGATCGGCCGCTCCTCATACATTTCCAGCTGGACCATCATGCCGTCCTGAAGGAACGCGGCGGCATCACCCACGAGATCGGTCGGCAGATTGATCTGGTCATAGGTTTCGGTATCCATGAAAACGAGCATATCGCCTTCGGGATAAAGATACTGAAATTCCTTGGTATCGAGCCGGATGCGCTCGACAGTCTCGGCAGAACGGAAGCGAACATTGTTCTTGCGCCCGTCAATCAGGTTCTTGAGTTCCACCTGCATATAGGCGCCGCCCTTGCCGGGCTGGGTATGCTGGATCTTGACGGCGCGCCACAGGCCGCCTTCATATTCGATATTGTTGCCCGGACGGATTTCCACGCCGCTGATCTTCGCCATAGCGAACCTGCCTATATGCCTTGAGGGAGAAAGAACCGGCGGGCGCTGTAGCCGGAAGCGCGAACGAGGGCAAGTACCGCGCGCGGAATGGAAAGAACCGCCAGACATGGTGCATTACGCTGTTGGACTATCTCTCCGGTGATGCTAGTTGCCAGCGCGGGACGGAATGGAATCAAGCCGGGCGCGCCCGCCCGCGCGACCAGATATTGAGGACCAAAATGCCAAAGATCACGCGCCTAGCCGGCTCCGCCCTGACGACTGCCGCGCTGGCATTGACGGCCCAGACCGCGGGCGCCGAAACGCTACGCGAGGCGCTGGCGCAGGCCTACAAGACCAATCCCCGGCTGATGGCCGCGCGGGCCGATCTGCGCGCGACGGACGAAGGCGTGTCGCTGGCGAAGGCTCAGGGCCGGCCCGACGCCGGCGTTAGCGGTACTTATTCGGAAAATATTTACAGGGAATCCCTGCCCGGTCTGGGCTTTACCACGCCAAAGCGTGACATTTCCGCCAGTGCATCGCTTGACGTGCCTATCTATCAGGGTGGCACAGTCCGCAACACGATCCGGTCGGCCAAGGAGCGGGTCTCGGCCGGGCAGAACTCGTTGCGCGGGACCGAATCCTCTGTATTCGCGACGGCGGTCGCCGCTTATCTCGACGTAATCCGAGACAGCGCCATCGTCACGCTGAACAAACAGAATGTAGAGGCGCTGGACGTCAACCTTCAGGCGAGTTCGGACCGGTTCGAGGTCGGGGACCTGACCCGCACCGACGTGGCCCAATCCCAATCCCGGCTTGCTCTCGCACGCGCCAGCTATGAATCGGCTCAGGCCCAGCTTATCGGGTCGAAAGAACGGTACATGCAGATCATCGGATCGCCGCCGACGGATTTGCAGAATCCGCCGTCGCTGCCCGGCCTGCCGAACACGCCCGAGGAGGCGGTTTCCATCGCATTGCAGGACAATCCCGATCTGCTCGCCGCCCGCGACTTCATCGATGCCGCTCATTATGAAACCAATGCCGCCAAGGGCCGGGTAGCCCCGCGAGTCTCCGGCTTCGTCGATGGCGGTTATCGTGATTATCTCAATTCCGAAAAGGATTTGAATACTGCGGTAGCACCCGCCGGCTCGGCAAAATCCGCGGCCGCCGGCATCCGCGTGACAATCCCGATCTATCAGGGCGGTCAGCCCGGAGCGCTCGCCCGCCAGAACGCGGCGCGCGAATCCTCTGCGATGGAACAGGCGATGGAGGCGGAACGCAGCGTCGTAGCGCAGACGCGGTCCACCTATGCCGCCTGGCGCGCCGCACTCCAGACCATAGAATCTACCCGCGGTGCCGTCGATGCCGCGACCCTTTCGCTGGAAGGCGTGAGAGCGGAAAACAGCGCGGGCACGCGTACCATTCTCGACATTCTCGATTCGCAGCGCGACCTGTTGAACGCCCAGGTGCAATATGTCTCTGCCCAGCGCGATGCCTATGTCGCGGCCTTCTCGTTACTGGCAGCGATGGGCCATGCCGAGGCGCGCGACCTCAATCTGGAGGATGTGACGATCTACGAGCCGGATCAGAACTATCGCCGGGTTCGCAACAAGCTGTTCGACTTCGATTTCGACGCACAACCCAAGCCGGTTTCGACCTCGACTGCACAAACACCGGCCCAGACATCGGATGTGATCATTCCCAGCCAGCCTTGAGCGG
>JBFXHW010000115.1:0-8334 GCA_050176605.1 Sphingobium sp.
ATGCTGACGGCAACACCACCAAGGCCGTGACGAAGGGCTATGCGATCGGGTCGGCGGCGCTAGCCGCCCTCGTGCTGTTCGGCGCCTATACGACCGACCTCAAGGAATATTTCCCGGGCGTCGAAGTCGATTTCTCGCTGAGCAATCCCTATGTCATCGTCGGTCTGTTGCTGGGCGCGCTGCTGCCCTATCTGTTCGGCGCGTTCGGCATGACGGCGGTCGGCCGCGCGGCCGGATCGGTGGTGCAGGATGTACGCGACCAGTTCGCGGCCGACGCGGGCATCATGGCGGGTACTTCGCGTCCCAACTATGCCCGCACGGTGGATATCGTCACCAAGGCGGCGATCAAGGAAATGATCGTGCCGTCGCTACTGCCAGTGCTGGCTCCCGTTGCAGTATACTTCGTTATCACTGCGGTTGCCGGCCAGTCGGAGGGCTTCGCCGCCCTCGGCGCGTTGCTGCTCGGGGTCATCGTTTCGGGTCTTTTCGTAGCCATTTCGATGACCAGCGGCGGTGGGGCATGGGATAATGCCAAGAAATATATCGAGGATGGAAATCATGGCGGCAAGGGCTCCGAAGCACACAAGGCCGCTGTAACGGGCGATACTGTCGGTGACCCGTATAAAGATACGGCTGGCCCTGCCGTCAATCCTATGATAAAGATAACCAATATTGTTGCTTTGCTTTTACTTGCCGCGATTGCGCATGGTGGTGTGTAATAGGCAAGAGATGATTGCGGGCAAGATGAACTAGTTTAAATACCGGGCCGTTTATCGAGCTTTCGGGTCGCAGCGCCGCCGGGTTCCTCGGAATCCGGCGGCCTTTATTTTGCGCGACATGCCGGAGCGGTTTCCGGGCCGGCATGCGCCATTATCGCTCCGGCCTTGGCATGGCGGTTGGCCCGCGGCTATAAACCGCAAATGTCCGCTCTCACGCCCTATGTCCGTCAGCTTGCTGCTCTGGAGGCCCGCGGACGCAAGCGCGTGCTGGCGGCGCGCGAGGGCATCGACTTTTCCTCCAACGACTATCTCGGGCTGGCGCACGATCCGGCAATCGCCGGCGCCATCGCGCAGGCCATCGCGCGCGGTGTGCCCGTGGGCTCGGGCGGATCACGCCTGCTGCGCGGAAATGCGCCGGAGCATGCGGCGCTGGAAGCGAAGGCGGCGGCCTTCTTCGGCGCAGAGGCCGCGCTCTACCTTGCCAATGGCTTTGCCGCCAATGTCGCCCTGCTGTCCGTCCTGCCGCGACCTGGCGATCTGATCGTGGCCGACGCGCTGGTGCATGCCAGCATGCATGACGGTATCCGCCAGTCCAGGGCGCATGCGGTTTTCGTTGCGCACAATGACGCGCAGTCGTTTGACGATGCGATCACGGCGTGGCGGCGGGACGGCGGTACCGGTCGCCCATGGATTGTCGTCGAAACACTATATTCGATGGACGGGGATATCGCTCCGGTTGACGATCTTGCGGCCGTGGCCCGGCGTCATGACGCCATGCTGATGGTTGACGAGGCGCATGCAACCGGCGTTTACGGCAAGGACGGAAAGGGGGTTTCCGCCCATCTCGAGGGCGCGGAAAATCTCGTCACGCTACACACTTGCGGCAAGGGGCTCGGCGTCGAGGGCGCGCTGATATGCGCCGCCCGGCCGCTTGTGGACATTCTGGTAAACAAGGCGAGACCCTTCATTTTCTCGACCGCGCCGTCGCCGCTGATGGCGGTCGCCGTGTCGGCGGCGCTCGACCGCATTGCGGGGGAGGGTGGCGACGCGTTGCGCATGGCGCTGCGCCGACGAATCGAGGCAGCCCGCGTGCATATATGCGATCCGCTGGGCCTCCCCGCTCCCGCCAGCCAGATCCTGCCTGTCATGATCGGCGATGACCGGATGGCGGTGAATATCGCGGAAAGCTGCCGCGCAGCCGGCTTTGACGTGCGCGCGGTGCGCCCGCCGACCGTGCCCGCCGGCACCGCAAGAATGAGGATTTCGTTAACGCTCAACAGTGTAGAAGAGGATATCGCGGGACTGGCAACGGCGCTGGTGCCGCTTGTTCGCGCGCGGGAGGCTGCAGCATGAGCAAGGCGTTGATCATTGCCGGAACGGATACGGATGTCGGCAAGACTGTCGTCGCGGCGGGGCTTGTCGCCTGTCTGCCGGACGCGCTTTACTGGAAACCGGTTCAGGCGGGTCTTGAACCGGCGACCGATACGGAGGTTGTTCAGGCTCTCACGGGCCTGCCGACGGAATGCTTTCTCTCGGAAGTCTACAAATTCAAGACGCCCGTTTCGCCCCACCATGCGGCGCGTCTGGAGGACGTAACGATCGCGCCCAGCCTGCTCAGCAAGCCCGAGGTATTCGCCCCGCTCGTCATCGAATCGGCAGGCGGTGTGATGTCGCCGCTGACCGACAATTTCCTCAATATCGACCTGTTTGCACGGTGGCAGGAGCCGGTGATCCTGGTGGCGCGCACGGCGCTTGGCACCATCAACCACAGCCTGCTCTCGCTGACCGCTATGCGCGCGCGCGACGTGCCCATAGGCGGCATCATCTTCGTCGGCGATGAACAACCGGAGACGCAGGAAATCATCACGCGTCTTTCCGGCGTGTGGTCGCTTGGCCGGTTGCCCTGGATGAACTCGCTGGATGCCGCGCGCCTGCACCTTGCCATGCAGGCGCATGTCGATATCGCGGCGATCCGGGCCATGCTCGAGTGAATCACACCTCGCCGGTCTGGCATCCCTTCACGCAGCACGGCCTTGGTGAACCGGTTCCGCTTGTCGAGCGGGGAGAGGACGCGCTACTCCATTGCGCCGACGGGCGGACGCTGATCGACGCGATATCGAGCTGGTGGGTGATAACCCACGGCCATTGCGATCCGCGCATCGTAGCCGCGATCCAGGAACAGGCCGAGATGCTCGATCAGGTCATCTTCGCCGGTTATTCGCACGCACCGGCCGAGGAGGTCGCCCGCGGGCTGGTGCGACTGGCCGGAGCAGCAATGCCATCGGTCGATCCGCTATCCCATGTCTTCTTTTCTGACAGCGGGTCGACGGCGGTCGAAGTGGGGCTGAAGATGGCGCTCGGCTATTGGTACAATATCGGCGAGCCCCGCCATCGTATCCTTGTGATGGAACACAGCTATCATGGCGACACGATTGGCGCGATGTCGGTCGGTGCGCGCGGACCGTTCAACGCGGCCTACGACCCGCTGTTGTTCGATGTGGCGTCTGTTCCCTTTCCGGCGGCGGGACGAGAGCAGGCGGCGCTCGACGCGCTGGAGGCGCTGTGCGGAGAGCCGGAGAAGCCCGCCGCGCTGATCGTCGAGCCGCTTATTCTCGGCGCGGGCGGAATGCTGGTCTATGGCGCCGATGTGCTGCGGGCGATGGCGGAAATCTGTGCAGCGCATGATGTCCTGCTCATCGCCGATGAGGTCATGACTGGCTGGGGGCGAACCGGCACATTGTTCGCCTGCAGTCAGGCGGGCATCACGCCCGACATATTGTGTACCGCGAAAGGGCTGACCGGGGGCGCGGTTCCGCTGGCGGCGACACTCGCTCGCGCCAGGATATTCGATGCGCATTTCTCCAGCGACCGGGCGAGGATGTTCTTTCACTCTTCCAGCTTCACCGCCAACCCCATCTCCTGCGCCGCCGCAGCGGCCAATATCGCGATATGGGAAAATGAGGATGTGCCAGCGCGCATTGCGGCCGTGGGCAGCAGGATGAAGACCCGCCTCGACAATCTTGCCGGAAATGCCGCGTTCGGGAATGCGCGGCGGATCGGCGGCATTGCGGCCATCGATCTGCGGGTTGAAGAAGGCGCGGGATATCTTTCTTCCATCGCGCCCGCTCTGCGCGCGTTTTTTCTGGAGCGCGGCCTGTTGTTGCGACCGCTCGGCAACACCATCTATGCGATGCCGCCCTATTGCATTTCGCACGAACAGATCGATGCGATATTCGATGCGATCGGAGAGGCTCCTGGCGCGATCGGGCGTTGAGCTTCCCTTTTGCGGTAATAGACGCTATGGCGGCGCGAATTTCCGATTTGCAAGGACCTTATGGCGAAAGAAGAACTGCTCGAAATGCGTGGAACGGTGGTGGAATTGCTTCCCAATGCCATGTTCCGCGTCCGTCTCGAAAATGATCATGAAATATTGGGGCATACGGCCGGCAAGATGCGCAAGAACCGCATCCGCGTGCTGGTCGGCGACGATGTGCTTGTCGAACTGACACCCTATGACCTGACCAAGGGCCGCATCACCTATCGCTACATGCCGGGTCGCGGCGGGCCGGGACCGGCCTGAGTCTTGTCGTGACAGGGCCTTTATGAGGGCCACCCTTCCGCTCATCCTCGCATCCGCCTCGCCGCGCAGGCACGATCTGCTGGCGCAGATCGGCGTCACGCCGGACGGGATCGATCCCGCCGATATCGACGAAGCGCCGCACGCCCGAGAGCTGCCGCGCGAATATGCGGTGCGCATGGCCGCAGAAAAAGCGAAGGCGGTGGCCGCGCGCCATGGCGATGCACTGGTGCTGGCGGGGGATACGGTGGTGGCGTGTGGGCGGCGGATCCTGCCCAAGGCGGAGGACGAGGCGACGGCCCGCCGGTGCCTGACGCTGCTCTCCGGCCGCCGCCATCATGTCTTTTCGGCCATCGCGCTTGCCAGTCCGGACGGCATGGTGCGGCAGCGGCTCTCCGACAGCATCGTTACCTTCAAGCGGCTGCATAACAGCGAGTTGGACGCCTATCTCTCGGGCGGCGAATGGCATGGCAAGGCGGGCGGCTATGCGATCCAGGGCAGCGCCGCCGGTCTGGTAAGGGCACTGTCGGGCAGCCATTCAGGGGTCGTCGGCCTGCCGCTCTACGAAACGCGCGCGCTGCTGGTCGCCGCAGGGTATCCGGTCTGATGGAGTGGCTCTATGAAGAGGGCATCGGCGAATGCCGCGCCGCGCTGGTGCATGCCGGGCGCATCATCGAGGCGCGGATAGAGCGCGAAGGCGATCGCGTTCTTTCCGGCGCCGTCGAGCAGGGGCGTCTGGTGCATGTGCTCGTGCCAAAGAAGCGTGGTATCGTCAGGCTCCATTCGGGCGAGGAAGTGCTGCTCGAACCCATTCCGCCACGCCTTGCCGAAGGCGGCACGGTGCTGGTCGAGATCAGACGGGAAGCGATTGGCGAACCGGGTCTTGACGGCGAACGGCGCGACAAGCTTGCGCTGGCGCGCGCGGCCCAGCCCGGCGCGAAGCCTCATCCGGGGCCGAGTCTGTTGCAGCGCATTCGCGGGACCGGATGCCCGGTCGTGCCATGCCCGGCGCATGAGGAAGACCGGCTGGAGGCGCATGGCTGGAGCGAGTTGCTGGAAAACGCGATGCGCGGCGAGATCGGCAGCGAGGCGGCAGCGCTGCGGATATTTCCGACACCGGCCATGGTGCTGATCGACGTGGATGGCAGCCTGCCTCCGGCGCAGCTCGGCCCCAAGGGAGCGAAGCTGGCTGCGCAGGCGATCCGCGCGATGGATATCACCGGATCGATCGGCATCGACCTTCCGACGATGAACAACAAGGAAGAGCGCACGGTCGCAGCGGCGCAGATCGACAAGATACTGCCCCAGCCGTTCGAGCGCACCGCCGTTAACGGCTTCGGTTTCGTGCAGATCGTGCGGCGGCGGGAGCGCGCGTCGCTGATCGAATTGTTGCGCGAGGACAGGGCGATGAGCGCGGCGATGGCGATCCTGCGCTGCGCCGAGCGATGGGAGGGCGCATCGGGCGGCGGTGGGGGAGCGATTGCCCTCTCTCTCCACCCAACCGTTTTCGCGCTGATGCGGCGCCATCCGGACTGGATCCAGCGTCTGGAAAAGCGGCGCGGGGGCGAGATCCGGCTGATCGCCGATGATAAGCTGAAACCGGAGGAGCATCATGCCGCCTGAGCGCAAGCCCTCGCTCTGCCCCATGTGCAAGGCGCCGACGGCAGCCGAGTTCCGGCCGTTTTGCAGCCGTGGATGTCGCGACCGCGATCTGCTGGGCTGGCTCGACGAGAAATATCGTATCGCCGGGCGTTCCACCAACGAGGACGAACTGGCACAAAGCAGCGATTATGGACTGGACAGCACCGGGGACGGGTGATTATAGCGCCCTCTCTTGTCCGCGGGGGCGATACGCCCCTGCCGATATGCCCAGGTAGCTCAGTTGGTAGAGCATGCGACTGAAAATCGCAGTGTCGGTGGTTCGATCCCGCCCCTGGGCACCATCCCCCTGTCCGATATAGTCCATATCCATCTAGACAAGGCTCAGAAATCTGCCATATTTAGGTGGCTTCCAGTCCGATGCTGTCCAATATAAATCGATCGCAGCGGCGAAAATTGGGGGCCATATCAGGGGCCATAATCGAAATGGCCCCATGGATTTCGGAAAGTGGCCCCCTTTATGGCGCTGACGGATACGGCAGTAAGGAATGCGAAACCGAAGGCCAAGCCCTACAAGCTGGGAGATTCGGGCGGGCTGTTCCTGCTCGTCCAGCCAAGCGGTGGTAAGTTGTGGCGCGTCAAATACCGTGTAGATGGTCGAGAGAAGAAGCTTGGTCTCGGCACATATCCCGAAATAAGCCTCGCAGCTGCACGCGCCGGCCGGGACGAGGCGCGGAAGCTCCTGAAGGGCGGAATGGATCCGGGCGTCGATAAGGCGCGGCGCAAGCTGCAGGCGAGAACAGAGGCTGGTAATACGTTCGAGCTGATTGCCCGGGAGTTCATTGAAAAGCGGACTGCAGAGGGTTGGTCAGTCTCAACTCAAGCGAAGGGTGAATATTATCTCGATCACCTGAAACCAATGTTGGGCAGGCGCGCCGTCACCGAGATCACTCCTGCCGATGTCCTGGCCGTGCTGAAAGACGTTGAGAAGCGCGGCAAGCTTGAGACTGCCCGCCGCCTTCTACAATTCTCGTCGGCCGTCTTCCGCTTTGCTGTCGCCACGGCGCGGCTGGACTCTGATCCTACCCGTGATCTGCGTGGTGCTCTCACTGCGCCTCGCCCGCAGCACTATGGCGCGATCATCGATCCGATGAAGGTCGGAGAACTGCTGCGAGCGATCGATGGCTACAAGGGACACCATGTGACGCTGTACGCCCTTAAGTTGGCCCCCCATCTGTTCGTTCGCCCCGGTGAGTTGCGCTTCGCGGAATGGCCCGAGATCGATCTGGAGGCCGCTGTCTGGACGATCCCGGCTGGTCGCATGAAGATGCGCAAGCCGCACCACGTTCCGCTGTCGAGCCAGGTCGTCGAGCTTTTTAAAGAATTGCGAGGGTTGTCGAGCAAGCACGCCCGCTATATTTTTCCCTCCGTCCGGTCGACCGCAAGGGCGATGTCTGAGAACACAATCAACGCGTCATTGCGGCGGTTGGGTTATGCCTCTGACGAAATGACGGCGCACGGTTTCAGATCGACAGCGTCGACGTTGCTCAATGAAAGCGGAAAATGGCATCCAGACGCGATCGAACGCGCTCTAGCACACCAGGACAGTGACAATGTGCGCGCGGCCTATCACCGCGGTGCGCACTGGAAAGAACGCGTCCAGATGGCGCAATGGTGGAGCGACTATCTCGATCAGCTGCGCAAGGGTGCGGATATCGTCCCGTTTCCGGAAAAGGAGGCGGGCTGACAAGTTTCACCGGGCATTCGGTCCGATGGAAGCGGGCCAGCAAAGGGATGGTGCCCCAATGCTGGCCCTCACTTTAACCCCTACGAAGGAGGGCCTAAAGCTATGAACGATCTATCAACGTCACGGCGCCGATCCAAGACACTTGCGCATGCGCCACTACCCAAGTTTGGCGAACCCGAAATCGGTACAGCCTGGGCAACCGCAGTGCACAATGCGCGAGAAGCCTATAAAACGAGCACCGATCAGTATGTGGCGATAATGCAGCCGGCAAATCTGGCGTACGCTGAAGGACAGGTTACCGCTGAAGAAGTGAGACATGCTGAGGATGCGTGGTATGCCTACTCATCCCGCTATAACGAAATTGTGATCGATCTGGTGAAGACCCCGGCCCCGTCGTTGGCTGACGTTGTGTCCAAGATTGAAATTATAAAAGAGGAACAGTTTTTGTGCGACGAATGGGGGTTTCTTGATCAGATCATTGCCGATTTGCGGCGGCTGGGTAATGCGTCATGAGCATCAACAAGAATCCTGTGCGAGAAATCCTTTCTTTTGAGCAACGACTAGCGCGGCACAGTGTCAATGGCGTGACTGGGCTGAACAGCGACCCTCAGGACATGTGTCGAATGCTTACAGAGGAAGTTCACGCGTTACTGCTCACCATCGGCGCGGCCTTCGATAGCGACGAACCGGAG
>JBFXHW010000116.1:0-8287 GCA_050176605.1 Sphingobium sp.
GGACGTCATCGTTCCCTGGTTGCCGCACCTCGGCGCGCTTCGCGAAGGCGCAAAGGTCATCGCGGCTGGCGAAGACCCGCACCAGCTGCGCACGCCCGTGCGCGACTTTCCAGCCGACATTTCTCTGACCGGACGCTCCGCCGCGATCATCGCCGGCCTGGCTTCTCGCATGGAAGCGCGTGATTGTTCCGCCCGTTTCTCAGAGATAGCGGCACGCGCGGAGGAACGGCGCATCAGGCAAACGACCGGCCCCATTCCCGATGGCGTCATGACAGCAAATTATGTCAGCCAGCGGCTCGCGGTGCTTGCAGGCGACAGCGGACGCATCGTCACCGAGATCGGCGCACGGGTTCCGGCGATGCGCTTCGCGGGGCATGATCAGCTCTTTCAGAATCCGCTCGCCGGTGGGCTGGGCTGGAGCATGCCGACGGCTCTGGGCCTTCAGCTTGCCGATCGTGACCGCCTGACCATCGCGACCATGGGCGACGGCGGCTATATGTTCGCCAACCCCGTTGCCTGCCACCAGATCGCCGACGCGCTGTCGCTGCCGCTGATGACGGTCGTGTTCAACAATGGCGTGTGGAACGCGGTCCGTATGACATCGCTCGCCATATATCCTGACGGCTATGCCGCCCGCGCCAACCGCATGCCGTTGACCTCGCTGGAGCCGGCCCCCGACTATTGCAGGATCGCCGAGGCATCGCGGGCCTGGACAGCGCGGGTGGAAGACCCGCAGTCGCTCGATGCCGTTCTGCAGGAGGCCGCCCGCGTCATCCGCGAGGAGAAGCGGCAGGCGCTCGTCGAAGTCATCGTGGCGGCATAGATGCGGATGTTCTGGTCGCCCCGCTCGCCCTTCGCACGCAAGGCAATGGTCGTCGCGCACGAGGCCGGTCTTGCAGACCGTATCGAGATCATCCGCATCGACATTCCGCAACGCGAGCCCAACCCGGACCTTGCCGCCGCCAGCCCGCTGCAGAAACTGCCAACGCTGGTCACGGATGAAGGCCAAACGATCATCGATTCACCGGTCATCTGCGAATATCTCGATGGCCTCGGCAAGGCCGGGCTTTATCCGCAGGGTGCGGAGCGGTGGCGGGCGCTGTCGTTTCAGGCACTGGGCGACGAATTATTGACGATCATGCTGCAATGGCGCGCGGAACTGCGCCGGCCGGAGGAAAATCGCTCGGCCCCGCTGCTCGCCAATTTTGCCGCGCGGCTCGACCGCAGTCTCGACTGGCTGGAGGCACAATCCTGGGAAGCCGGACCAGTCACAATCGGCGACATCACTATCGGTGTGATGCTCTCCTATCTCGATTTCCGTTTCCCGGAACGGGAGTGGCGCAAAGGGCGGGACCGCCTGGCCAGGCAACAGGCGGATCGAGAGCAGCGCCCGTCCTTCATCGCGACACCTTTCGGGGGACAATCTTCGGCATCGATACCGGGGCATCAACAATCATGACGGCAGGAGCAAATTGATGGCTATTCGCGCGGCACTGGGGCTTTTGGCGGCGAGCTGCGGCATAGCGCTCATGATGGGAGGAGATCGTTCGGTCGCCCAGGGCGGACCGGCGCAGAAAGGCGAGCAGCTATATGCCCAGCATTGCGCCGCCTGTCATGGCGGAAAGCTCGAAGGCGGCGTCGGCACGATCCTGAAAGGCCCGGGCTTCGTCAAGCGCTGGACGGCGGGCGACGATATGAGCGAGCTGTTCCGCGTCATAAAATCGACGATGCCGCTCGCCGCTCCGGCCAGCCTGTCCGACGCCGAATATCATGCGATCGCCGACTATATCCTCGTCACCAACGGCTTTACGCCCAATGGCGATCGAATCGCCGGGACGGCGGCCGGCGCACCGGAACAACAGATCGGGCTGAGCAACGACGCGCCGACGCCAGCGGGGGTCACGCCGCGTCCGTTCGAACCGAAAATAGTCGTGGAAGCGTCGCCCGCGAGCACGGCCACCCCAACGGATGCCGAGCTTTCATCCCCCAAGCCGGGCGACTGGCTGGCCTACAACCGCACGCTTGACGGACAGCGATCCTCGCCACTCAGGCAAATCACGACGAAGAATGTCGGAAAGCTTCAGGTCAAGTGCCTGTTTCAGCTCGGCGAGATCGGCTCATTCCAGAACAGCCCGATCGCCTATGACGGCAAGCTCTATTTCAACGGACGGCTCAAGAATTACGCGATAGACGGCGCGACCTGCGACAAGGTCTGGCAATATGACTATGTGGAAAAGGGCCCGAACCAGGCAATCGCCCCGGCCCGTGCCGTCGCACTCTATAGCGGCAAGGTCATCCGCGGTACGGGCGATGGTCATCTGATCGCGCTGGATGCGCAGACCGGAAAATTGCTGTGGGATACCGTCGTGCACGACAGCACGATCGGCTACGCCATCAGCATGGGCGTCGTCGCCTATGGCGGGCTCGTCTATGTTGGCGAAAGCGGCGGCGACAAGGGCATCAAGGGTCGTATCATGGCATTCGATGCGGAGAGCGGAAAGCCTGTCTGGGCATTCGACGTGATCCCGACCGGGGATCAGACGGGCGCGGAAAGCTGGCATGGCGGTGCGGAGACCGGCGGTGGCCCGGTATGGTCCACCATGTCGATCGATGTCGCCGCCGGACAGTTGCTGGTGCCGATCGGCAATCCCGGACCGGACTATAACGGCCGCAGCCGCGGCGGGGACAATCTGTTCACCAATTCGGTGGTCGCGCTCGATCTCAAGACCGGTCAGCTCAAATGGTGGGTGCAGCAGGTACCACATGATACGCATGACTGGGACACCGCTGCTGCGCCGACGATTTACGACATCCAGGGCGGCAAATATATGGTGGAGCCCTCAAAGGACGGCTGGCTCTACATGTACGACCGGGCCAAGGGCACCTTGCTGCGCAAGGAGCCTATCGCTCCGGAATTCACGGGAATCGATACACCGTTCACGAGAACGCATCCGACACTGTTCTGTCCCGGTGCGCACGGTCAGTGGAATGGTGCCGCCTATGATCCTGCCATGAGAGCCCTGTTCGTCGGATCGGAATTCAAATGCACCGGCGTGATCGAGGAAGATCCCAACTATGTGCCCGGCCAGATGTTTTATGCGGGCCGCTCATCCCAGGGGCCGGTCGGACCGGTCGGCTATCTTCAGGCCTATGACGGCCTGACCGGCAAGAAGCTGTGGTCGAAGAAGCTCGATGACCATATCAACGCCGCCGTTACAGTAACCGATGGCGGCCTGTTGATGACTGCCGACGCCGCCGGAAATTTCCTCGCCTTTGACAAGAAGGACGGGAAGGAGCTCTACCGTTTCAGCATGGGTGGCGCGGCGGCCGGAGGCGTCACCAGCTACAGCGCCAACGGCAAACAGTTTATCGCGGTTTCATCAGGTAATACATCGCGTACCCAGCCTTCGACCCATGGCGCTGCGACAATCATCGTTTTCGGATTGCCGGACTGACGGGAAAAGCTACCCCGCGATCGGCACGAAGGTCAGTCGACGGTTGTTGAAGCGGATACCGCGCATCCGCGCCGTCCATGGCGTCGACGCGGCCTGCTTCCACGCCTCGCTCGAAAGCAGGTCGAGCGTGGTCAGGTGGTAGAATGCAGCATAACGCGGATTGGCGTGTCCGCTGCGAAAGCGCCGGGCGCAAATGACACCCTCGACCTCTCCGAAACGCGGGATATGCTCGCTGTCGTACCAGTCGTTGAACTCGTCCTCATGCGACGGAGGTACGTCCATGAGGTTGAGAAGCAGCCCGCCCGCCCCTGCCGGGGACGGGAGGTCGCCCGGCAATATCTGCTCGCCGGACCAGCTCCCATCGCCCCCCGGCATGTCTGTGGCAGGCGGGCCGTCATGATCGCATAACATCAGATGGCGCGCGTTGCCATCGGGCGTCACCCAGTACTGCAGCGTCAGGCTGTCAGGCACGGGGAGCCCCACCGGGGGCCCTGCACCCTCCTCCCCAAGCCAGAATGTCAGGTGCAGGCTCAGGGGAATGCCTTGCTGTAAACCTTGCGGGCTGTACCCGCGAAAATCTTCGTCTTGTCCTCGTCGGACAGGAAGTCGATGCTCTCGATTACCGGTTTCAGGTCATCGAGATCATGGCCCCAGTGCGGGCTCTTCACCGAGCCGGTGCCCGGCCGTTCCGTGCCGAACATGCAGTTGTCGGGACCGACGATCCTGAACAGCAGTTCGAGCCCCTCCTTCGAATAAAGGCATGTGTCGAAATACATCTGCCGCAGCTCGTCATCGAACTCGCGCCCACGCCGCCATGCGCCAGCGCGGAAGCGGCCGATCTGATAGGGGATCGCTCCACCGCCATGGCTGATGACGATTTTCAGCGTCGGGAAATCCTTGAACACGTCGGACTGGAGCAACGACATGACGGCTATGCTGCCTTCGTTGATGAACTTCAGCGTGTAGGACTCACGCGGATGACAGCAGCCTGCCGAGTGAATGAGCGCTGGCACGTCCAGCTCCACCAGCTTCTCATAGATCGGATACCAGAAACGGTCTCCCAGCCCCGGCGGCGGCACCGCATCGCCTTCGGTAGGATCCGGGTTGAGGATACAGCCGATGAAGCCCAGTTCCTTCACGCAGCGTTCCAGCTCTTCGACACAGTTGGCCGGACTTGTGTCGCGAAACTGCGGCAGGCCCGCAACGCCCTTCAGCCGATCCGGGAACATCTGGCAATGCTGGTGGATCAGGTTGTTGCAATACCGCGTCCAGAACAGCGGCACGTCACGCGGACCAAGCGAATGCAACTGCAGATAAGGTCGCGGCGAGAGGAACTGCACGTCCGTTCCCACCTCGTCCATCTTTGCGAGCAGCCCTTCGGCAATCTTGCGCGAAACATCATCGTCGGGCAGCTTAGATCCGAGTTTCGGATTATTGCGGCTGCCGGAGAGCTTCGCCATTTTCTCATAATCGGCCTTGCCGAGAACGACATGGGCGTGAGCGTCGATAATCATGAAAAATCCTTTGCTACGGCAAGTACATCGAGTTGAACGAGGACGGCACCGCGTAACTCGGCTTTCTGGGTGTGGCGGGCGGGACGGTGCGCCGGGTCTGGATAATGCGCCAGCCACACTTCGTTGATGGCGTCGCGCGCGCCGTCATCGCGAACGAAGAAGGTGATCTTGGCGACGTCGCCCATGTCCATGTCGGCCTCGGCCAGCACCAGCTTCAGATTGTTGAAGCAGTTGCCAACCTGGCCGGCCACGTCCTCAGGCATCACCTTCGTTTCGCTATCGCGGCCCATAATGCCCGAGGTTGCGAGGATCGGGCCAACCCGACACGCAAGCGGAATGGGCTGCGGATGCTTGATTGAATCGATGTTGATGCTGCGCTGTCGCACGGCTCTCTCCTATTTCCATTCAGCGAAGCAGACGCCGGTGCCGGTGCCTGCTTCGGTGCGATAACAGGGCACGTAATCGCAACGGACGAGGTCGAGATGCTCGCATGCTCCGGCGGTTGTTATCCAGTTGCGGATTTCCGAACTGCCCGAATTGAGCTTTGCCCTGTCGATACTCGTCAGCGCCGCAACGTCCTTCGCCTGCATCGCCGCGATCAGACCGCGGTCCAGGTCCTCGTCCACAGTGAAGTGGCTGAGACCGCCCGAGGCAATGATTCCGACCTTGATGTCGACGGGGTAGCTCTCGACCGCAATGCGCAGCGCACGGCCCAGCGCATAGCAGCGCGCCGGCGTCGGCTGGTTGGGCGGGTAATAGGTGTTGAGAGCCACCGGCACGATCGGCATCGGATTGGTCTCGTCCATCAGCTTGCGGTGGATGAAGCCGAAGGCGTGCCCCTCGCCCGCACCGTCCGGCAGGCGGCTCGATGTCGCGATGTCGAACTCCTGGTCGATCATGCTCGCGATCAAGTGACTCGATAGCGCGGCATCGACTGGAAAATGGATTTCACCCTCGTCGACATAATATCCTCCGCGCGCCCGCTGCCACCAGCCGAGCGGATTGGGATTGGCCTTGTGACGCGGGTTGTTGCGGATCGTTTTCCCATAATAGAGAAGAATGCTGGGCAAATTATCGTCATGATACAGCTCGTTCTGGTCGTCTCCAACGACGATCAGCGTATCGATCCCCGATGCGGCGATCGCGTCCCTGGTCTGCTCCATCCAGATTTGGGACTGGGCATACCGTTCATCGAGAACCTTGGAACTCACCTGATCGATCACGCCGGCATCCGCCGTTTCGAGCAGCGAGCCATAGCTTGCGGGACGGCCTTCCTTGTCCAGAAACTTGCCGTTCGTGTCGCGCTCGGCGAACTTTCCCCAGTCCTCCGCTTCCATGTTGAGCATGGGCGTATGAGAACTGCCGAAACCGTGCGTAAGCCTAGCCATGCGCCATGGTCTCCTTTCCTGTTGATGAGGCAGCCCATTGCTGCTTTTGCCGGCCGGCTGTGAAAATGCCCAATGCCGCGACGAGCGCGATCAGCGCGAGCGCCGTATAGATTATTGGCAACGAAATGCTGGCCAGTGCGAGTCCGCCGAAAAGCGGCCCGGCGATGGCGCCAAACCGACCAAATCCGGTCGTAAATCCCACACCCGACCCTCGGAGCTCCGGCGGATAATAGCGGACCGCGTTGATCATCAGCCCGCTGAACCCGCCCTGCGCGAAGAAGCTGATCGCGGGCGTAATGGCAAGCATCACATAAGGCTGGCGCGACATGATGCCGAACCCGAAGAAGGCCAGCGCCGCCCCGATGAAAAAGATCGCCGTCAGCCTCGCCTCACCAATGCGCGAAGAGAAATATCCCATGAAGAGATTGCCGGCGATCGAAGCGATGCTGGTGAAGGTACTGGCAAGCAGCGCGATCCGCGTCGGCAGGCCCGCATCGTCGAGCACCTTCGGCGTCCAGCTCAGATGATAATATCCGAGGATCGAGTAACAGAGCGCTGCGACCCAAATGCCCACCGAACCGATGCCTATTCCCGCTCCGAGCAGTTGACCGATCTTTGCTTTCGAACGCTTTTCCGTCTCTACTCGCGGCAGTGCATCGAGCGCAGCAAGTCCCATTCGCGCCCGCGTCTGGTTGATGCGTTCCAAGGCACCAGGCGGTTGCACGCTCGCGAGAAACTGCATCGACTCGGGCAAAAGAAAGATGACGGCGATGAGGATCACGGCGTTCAACGCTGCCGCCGAAAGGAAAAGGAAATGCCACCCATAGTCGAGTACGAACCAGAACCCGATCTGTGAGGCGAACGCTATTCCCATCGCGAAGCACAGATGCATGATGGACAGGAAAAGATTGCCCATCCGGCGGCTGGAATATTCGATTATCAGGATGTTGAGGTTCGCCATCAGCGACCCCACACCCATGCCGGTCAGGAATCGCATCGCCATCAACTGGGCCGGCGTCGAGCAGACCGCACTGGCCGCCAGGGCAACAGTGATCAGGGAAAGCGCGCCGATCAGGATCGCGCGCCGGCCGAACCGATCCGACAATGGAGCGAGGAAGAAGGATCCTACGGCCATGCCGACGGCCGTCGACGCGAACAGCGTGCCAATTACCGCCGGACCGATTCCCCATTCCCGCGAAAGGATAGGCACCGCCTGAACCAGCGTCCCGAAATCGAGGCCGTCCGCGATGTTGATAACGCAGCACAGGATGACGACCATGAACGAGAAGCCGGTCATGGGTGGATCCGCGATCGCGCTTTCCGTTTGGCTGACGTTTGGCATCGCTCCACCCTACCACCTAAAAGGTCATAATTATGAACTATACTCTTCGCTCTATCAGCAACATTATCGCGACGCAACCCGCGATTATGAGTCCAGTTCTCGCCTTATCTCTTCGCCATGCTCGCCCAGCATCGGCGGCGGACGGCGATATTCCAGCGCCGCATCAGCGAAGCGCATCGGATTGGCCAGCATGGAGAGCGTACCCGAGACGGGATGATCCATCTCGATCTTCATGCCCCTGTGCAACGCCTGCGGGTCAGCCAGCACGTCGGGAACGGTATTGATCGGCGCGCAAGGCACCCCAGCCAGTTCCAGCCGCATGACCCACCCTTTCATCGTGTCATGGGACAGCGCCTCGACTATTTCCGGCATCAGCGTCGCCAGATTGCTCACACGGTCGCCATTGGTCCGGTAAAGCGGATCGTCGATCAGGTCCGGACGGCCGATCTCCTCACAAAACTTCGCATATTGTCCATCATTGCCGACTACGATCACGACAAATCCATCCTTGCAGGGAAAGACATCCTGCGGCTGGATATTGGGGTGACGATTGCCGCTGCGGCGTGGAGGCTTGCCGGATCCGAAATA
>JBFXHW010000117.1:0-8232 GCA_050176605.1 Sphingobium sp.
CATGCCGTCCACACGCGCAACAATGCCGCGCTTTTCATATATCGGCAGGATCGGCGCGGTCTTCGCGCGATATTCCGCCATACGCGTGCGCACCGTTTCCTCGTTGTCGTCGGCGCGGCGCTTGAATTCGGTGCCGCCGCACTTGTCGCACACGCCTTCGACCTTGGGCTGCTTGAACGTGTCGTGATAGCCCTCGCCGCAAGCGGCGCAGGTGAAGCGCCCCGTAATGCGCTCAACCAGCGCGTCCTCATCGACTTCCAGCTCGATCACTTGATGGAGCTCACGACCGCGCGCGGCCAGCAACTCGTCCAGCGAATGCGCCTGCGCCTGCGTACGCGGATAGCCATCGAAGATCACGCCGGTTTCTGGGGCCAGTGCGTCGAGCGCCTCGCCGATGATCCCGGAAACGATCTCGTCGGAGACAAGGCCGCCCGACTCCATGACCGCCTTGGCCTGAAGACCGACGGGCGTTCCCGCTTTCACGGCCGCGCGCAACATATCCCCCGTAGAGAGCTGCACCATGCCCCTGCTTTCGACCAGCCGGCTTGCCTGCGTGCCCTTGCCTGCGCCCGGCGGCCCCAGCAAAATGATATTCATATCCGTCCCCCGTTAAATCGCTTCCCGGGTACAGCGGGTCAGCGCAATCGTCCTTTGAGCCGGGCTTTCTTGATAAGATCGCCATATTGATGGGCAAGCAGGTGGCTCTGAATCTGCGTCACCGTGTCTACCGTTACATTGACGACGATGAGGAGGCTAGTACCACCAAGGTAGAAGGGTATCCCGGCCTGAGAGATTGCATATTCGGGAATGAGGCAGATCAGCGCGAGATAGGCCGCGCCGATCACGGTGATGCGGGTCAACACATAGTCGAGATAATTCTCGGTATTCTTGCCCGGCCGGATACCCGGAATGAAACCGCCATTCTTCTTCAGGTTTTCCGCTGTCTCCTCCGGATTGAAGACAAGAGCGGTGTAGAAGAAGCAGAAAAATACGATGCCCGCGCCATAAAGCAGCATGTAAACGGGGCTGCCATGGCTCAGATACTGGTTCAGCGTGAGCACGAAATCGCCCCATGTGCTCTCGCCCGCCACATGGTTGCCCGCAAAGCGCGAGATCGTGAGCGGCATGAGCAGCAGAGAGCTGGCGAAGATCGGCGGAATGACGCCGGCGGTATTGACCTTCAGAGGAAGATGGCTGCGGTCGGCCTGCATCAACCCCTGTCGCGTCTGGCGCTTGGGATACTGGATCAGCACCCGCCGCTGCGCCCGCTCCATAAAGCAGATGAAGGCGATGAGACCGAGGCCCACGATAAGGATGCCGAGGATCAGCAGGCCGGAAATCGACCCTTCCCGCCCCGACTGGAACAGGTTGCTGAGCGTCACCGGAAGCTGCGCGACGATACCTGCCATGATGATGAGCGAAACGCCATTGCCGATGCCGCGTGCGGTGATCTGTTCGCCCAGCCACATCAGGAACATCGTGCCGCCGATCAGCGAGATGACGGCAGCGACGCGGAACAGCATGCCCGGTTCCACGACCGCCTGCATGCCCTGGCTCGCGCCGAAGCTTTCGAGACCTACGGCTATGAAATAACCCTGTACCGCCGTAAGCCCGACCGTGCCGTAGCGCGTATACTGGTTCAGTTTTTTCCGGCCGCTCTCGCCTTCCTTCTTGATGGCGGCGAGCGTCGGCGAAAGCGACGCGGCGAGCTGCACCACGATCGAGGCGGTGATATAGGGCATCACGCCCAGCGCGATCAGGCTCATGCGCTGCAAGGCGCCGCCGGAAAATGTGTTGAAGATGTCGAGAACGCCACCCTGCGTCTGCTGATAGAGATTCGCAAGGACGGTCGGGTCAATACCCGGCAGCGGCACATGGCTGAGAAAACGGAAGACGACGAGCGCGCCCAGGGTGAACCAGAGACGCTTCTTGAGTTCGGTTGCCTGCGCGAATTTCGCGAAGCTGATATTCGATGCAAGCTGGTCGGCTCTCGATGCCATTGCTTTTCAATACCTTCAATAGCGGGACCGGAATCCGACCACGAACCCCGGCGTGCGAACAAGTCCCTTAGCGGCTAATATTCCCGCTGTGAACCGCTTGCGTGATTGGCGCGAACCGCCCGACGACGGCTGTTCCGGTCACTTGGCGATCCGCATGACAGGGTGCAAGGGGTCCGGGCCGATTCAACTTCCCGGAAATACGAAACCCCGCCCTCCCAAAGGGACAGCGGGGCCTCCTGTTTCCGATGACGCGCGGCTCAGGCCTTGGCGGTCTTCTTGGCCGTGCCCTTCTTGGCGGCGGCCTTCTCGGCAGCGCTGACGACCTCGATCACCTCGACCTTGCCGCCCGCCTTCTCGACGGCCTCGATCGCGCCCTTGGACGCACCGGCGACGGAGAAGGTCAGCTTCGCCGTGATCTCGCCCTTGCCGAGCAGGCGAACACCGTCCTTGCCGCCACGCGCCAGACCGGCGGTCTTCAGCGCCGCGTGATCGATCGTGCCCTTCACGTCCAGCTTCTTCGCGTCGACCGCCTTCTGGATCGCGCCCAGATTGACGATAGCATAATCCTTCGCGAACACATTGTTGAAGCCGCGTTTCGGCAGACGCATGTGGAGCGGCATCTGGCCGCCCTCGAAGCCGTTGATCGCCACACCCGACCGCGCCTTCGCGCCCTTCTGGCCGCGACCGGCGGTCTTGCCCTTGCCGGAGCCGATGCCCCGGCCCACGCGCATCCGGCCCTTGCGGGATCCGGCATTATCCTTGAGTTCGTTCAGTTTCATGTCTTTGCACTCGCTTTCGCTATGTTCGCGCTATGGACGTCAACCCTCGCGGCGTCAGTCCGGTTCAATCTCACTCGCCGGCCGGAACCCCGGATAGGGACCCGCCTTGTCCATCACGATGGCCTGCGCGACATAGCCGCGGCCATCCACGCAGGTGATCGACGGGCTGCCGTGAAGCTGCCACCCCCGGTTGAGCAGACCTTCGACCCGCGCGCAAAAGGCGCTGTCGTCGGGCCCGGTCAACAACCGGTAGAGCTTCATCCGGGTTCAGCCCTCGACGACCGCCACGAGATGCGGCAGCTTCGCGATCGCGCCGCGAACCTCGGGCGTGTCCTTCAACTCCACCTCACGGTGCATCTTGCCCAGACCCAGACCGATCAGAATCTTCTTCTGCGCCTCGGGGCGACGGATCGGCGAACCGATCTGCTTGATCTTGATGATGTTGCCTTTTGCCTTTGCCATCGCTCGTTACTCCGCAATCGCTTCGGCTTCGGCCTGCGCGACTTCAGCCGACGCGCCGCCACGGCCGAGCAGATCCGCGACCTTCTTGCCGCGACGCTGCGCCACCGACTTGGGGCTGGTCTGGTCCGTCAGCGCCTCGAAGGTCGCCCGGATCATGTTATAGGGGTTGGAGGTTCCGACCGACTTGGTCACAACGTCAGCCACACCCAGACTCTCGAAAACGGCGCGCATCGGACCGCCGGCGATGATGCCGGTACCGGCAGGCGCCGAACGAACGGTGACATTGCCCGCGCCGAAGATGCCACGACCGTCGTGATGGAGCGTGCGGCCCTCGCGCAGCGGCACGCGGACCATCTTCTTCTTGGCCGATGCGGTCGCCTTGCTGATCGCCTCGGGAACCTCGCGCGCCTTGCCATGGCCGAAACCGACACGGCCCTTGCCATCGCCGACAACCACGAGCGCGGCGAAACCGAAGCGCTTGCCGCCCTTCACTGTCTTCGACACGCGGTTGATATGGACGAGCTTCTCGATCAGCTCCTCGCCCTGTTCCTCGTCGCGATTGCCACGACGGTCGTCGCGACGGCCACGGCCTCCGCGACCGTCCCGGCCATCGCGCCCGCCGCCGCGTCCCCGACGGGGCGCACGCGAATTTTCTTCGGGCTGCGTCGTCTGCTGCGCCGTGGCTTCGGGAGCCAGGATCGCTTCGGGCTGATTGCCCTCTCCGGTGCCTGTGGTGTTTTCATCGGCCATATCAGAACTCCAGCCCGCCTTCGCGGGCAGCATCGGCCAGCGCCTTCACGCGGCCATGGAACAGGAAGCCTCCACGGTCGAACACGACCTTGGTGACGCCCGCCTTGGTGGCGGCGGCGGCGATGCGCTTGCCGACTTCGGCGGCGGCGGCGCTGTTGGAACCAGCCTTGCCCTTGCTGTCCTTCTCCAGCGTCGAAGCCGCAGCGACGGTATGGCCGCGCGCGTCATCGATGACCTGGGCATAGATATGCCGGCCCGAGCGGTGGATGCTGAGACGCGGACGGCCACCCGCACGAGCCTTGAGAGCGGTGCGAACACGGCGACGGCGCCGGTCGAAGAGAGAGAGTTTCGCCATGGCTTACTTCTTCTTGCCTTCTTTGCGGAAAATATATTCGCCGCGATATTTGATGCCCTTGCCCTTGTAAGGCTCCGGCTTTCTCCAGCGACGGATTTCCGCCGCGACCTGACCGACCTTCTGCTTGTCGATACCGCTGATCTCGACCGTCGTGTTGTCCGGGGTCTTGATCTCGATGCCCTCGGGCACGGGGAAGTCGACATCGTGGCTATAGCCGAGCTGAAGTTTCAGCGTCTTGCCCTGCGCATTCGCGCGATAACCGACGCCGGTAATCTCCAGCACCTTGGTATAGCCCTCGGTCACGCCCGTGACGAGGTTCTGGACCAGCGTGCGCTGCATACCCCAAAAGGACCGCGCGCGCTTTGTCTCATTCGCCGGGGCGATGGTAAGACTGCCATCCTCCAGCGTGTAGATTACCTCGTCGGCCATCGGGATCGAAAGAGTACCCTTCGGTCCCTTCATCGAAACGACGCCGCCATCGACTGTGGCAGTGACGCCCGCCGGAATGGCTACCGGTCTTTTTCCGGTCCTGCTCATCAGAACACCTCCGCCAGAACTTCGCCGCCGACATTCTGGTCACGCGCCTCAACGTCCGACAGGACGCCGCGCGGTGTCGACACGATGGTGATGCCGAGGCCGTTGCGTACAACCGGCAGTTCCTTCGAACCGGAATAAACGCGGCGGCCGGGCTTCGACACGCGGGCCAGATGCTTGATGGCGGGCTGGCCCTCGAAATATTTCAGTTCGATGCGCAGGCCCGGGTGCTTGCCCAGCGCCTCTTCGCTGTAGCCACGGATATAGCCTTCACGCTGCAGCACATCGAGGACGCGCGCGCGCAGCTTCGAGGCCGGCGTGGTCACGCTGTCCTTGCGGGCCGTCTGGCCGTTGCGGATGCGGGTGAGCATATCACCCAGGGGATCGGTCAATGCCATATCTCGGTATCCTTACCAGCTCGACTTGGTGACGCCGGGGATCAGGCCCTTGTTGGCCAGATCGCGAAGCTGCACGCGGCAGAGACGGAACTTGCGGTAATAGGCGCGCGGACGGCCGGTCAGCTCGCAACGGTTGCGCACCCGGGTCGGGTTACCGTTGCGCGGAATCTCCGCCATCTTGAGCCGTGCGATCAGGCGCTCGGTCTCATCGAGCGACGTATCAGCCGCTATCGCCTTCAGCTTCGCATATTTGCCGGCATATTTCTTCACCAGCTTCTTGCGACGCTCATTCTTGTTGATGGAACTCAGTTTCGCCATGACTTAAGTTCTCTTCCTTCCTTCGGGCAGACCGCTCACGCGGCCTGCTTTTCCTCTTCAGCCGGGAACGGGAAACCGAACAGGCGCAGCAGCTCGCGCGCTTCGTCGTCCGTGTTCGCGGATGTGGTGATGATGATGTCCATGCCGCGCACCTTGTCGATGCGGTCATAGTTGATCTCGGGGAAGATGATCTGCTCCTTGATCCCGAACGCATAGTTGCCACGGCCATCGAATGATTTCGGGTTGAGGCCGCGGAAGTCGCGGATGCGCGGCATCGCGATCGTCACCAGACGATCGAGAAACTCGTACATGCGCTCACGACGCAGCGTGACCTTCGCACCGATCGGCATACCCTCGCGCAGCTTGAACTGGGCGATCGATTTCTTGGCCTTGGTGATGACCGCCTTCTGTCCGGCGATCAGCTCCATTTCCTCGGCGGCCGACGTGACCTTCTTCTTGTCCTGCGTCGCCTCGCCCACGCCCATGTTGAGCGTGATCTTCTCGATCTTCGGAACCTGCATCACATTGGCGTAACCGAATTTCTCGGTCATCGCCTTGGCGATGGTTTCGTCATAGAGCGACTTCAGGCGCGGAGTATATTTGTCAGCCATCAGATGACCTCCCCGGACTTGACCGCGACGCGGACCTTCTTGCCGTCACGCTCCTCAAAGCGGACGCGCGTGGCCTTGCCGTCCTTGCCGGCAATCGCGACGTTGGAAATATGCAGCGGCGCGGGCTTGCGATCGATGCCGCCCTGCGGAATCATCTGATCGGGCTTGCGGTGACGCGCATGAACGTTGACGCCGTCCACCAGCACCTTGTCGTCCTTCGGAAATACCTGAAGCACGGCGCCGGAACGGCCCTTGTCCTTGCCCGCGAGCACCACGACGGTGTCGCCCTTCTTGATCTTTGCAGCGCTCATTACAGCACCTCCGGCGCGAGGCTGATGATCTTCATGTGACCCTTGCCGCGCAGTTCGCGCACGACGGGGCCGAAGATACGGGTGCCGATCGGCTCCTCGCTCTTGTTCACCAGCACAGCGGCGTTGCTGTCGAAGCGGATCACGCTGCCGTCCGGACGGCGAACGTCCTTGGCGGTGCGCACGATCACGGCGCGATGCACGTCGCCCTTCTTCACGCGGCCGCGCGGCTGCGCTTCCTTGATCGAGACGACGATGATGTCGCCGACACCCGCGGTACGACGCTTCGACCCGCCCAGCACCTTGATGCACTGAACGCGCTTCGCGCCGCTGTTGTCCGCGACGTCGAGATTGGATTGCATCTGGATCATCGATCCGGTTCCTTCTCAAATGGCCTGCCGGAAATGTCCGGTGGTTCCTGAACTAAAGCTCTTATGCCGCCGCGTCGGCCGCTACCTGCTCGGGAGACTTGTGCGTGTCGACCCGCGCGATGACCTTCCAGGTCTTCAGCTTCGAGATCGGCGCCGTCTCCTCGATACGAACGGTCTCACCCTCGCGATACTCATTGGTATCGTCATGAGCGTGATATTTCTTCGAACGGCGGATGATCTTGCCGTAGAGCGGGTGCTTCACCTTGCGCTCGACACGAACCACGACCGTCTTGTCACCCTTGTCGGAAACCACCGTTCCCGTCAGCACACGCTTGGGCATCGTTGCTTTCCTTTCTTACTTCGCAGCCGAGCGTGAACGCTCGGTCTGAAGAGTCTTGATCTGCGCGATCGCGCGGCGCACTTCGCGCACGCGGCTCGGCTTTTCGAGCTGGTTCGTCGCCGCCTGGAAACGCAGATTGAACTGCTCCTTCTTCAGGTTGGCGAGATCGCCCGACAGTTCGTCGTCCGACTTGGTCCGAAGATCGCTGACATCCGCCATCATTCGCCTCCCAGGTGCGAGGTGTCGCCGAGACGGGCGACAATCTTTGTCTTGACCGGCAGCTTCATCGCCGCGCGGCTGAAGGCCTCTGCCGCTAGCGGACCGGGAACACCGTCCAGCTCGAACAGGATGCGGCCCGGTTTCACGCGCGCAGCCCAATATTCGACGCTGCCCTTGCCCTTGCCCTGACGGACCTCAGCGGGCTTCTTCGACACCGGAACGTCGGGGAACACGCGGATCCACAACCGGCCCTGACGGCGGATGTGGCGGGTGATCGCGCGACGTGCCGCCTCGATCTGGCGGGCAGTGATCCGCTCGGGCTCCAGCGCCTTCAGACCATAGGCGCCGAAATTAAGCGCGCTACCGCCCTTGGCATCGCCCTTGATCCGACCCTTGAAGGTCTTGCGGAACTTCATCTTCTTCGGTTGCAGCATGACGCTAGTCCCTATTCAAACTCAATGTGCCGGACGGACGCCGGAAGTTTGTGCTTCCATCATCAGTCGGTCGGTCGCCATCGGATCATGGCCGAGAATCTCGCCCTTGAAGATCCAGACCTTGATCCCGCAGACGCCATAGGCGGTGTGTGCCTCGGCCTCGGCATAATCGACGTTACCGCGCAGCGTGTGCAGCGGCACGCGGCCCACGCGGTACCAATCGGTACGGGCAATTTCGGCACCGCCCAGACGACCGCCGCAGGTGATATTGATTCCCACGGCACCCAGACGCAACGCCCACAGCACCCCACGCTACATCGCGCGGCGGAAGGCAAAGCGGCGTTCGAGCTGAA
>JBFXHW010000118.1:0-8189 GCA_050176605.1 Sphingobium sp.
GGGTTCCGGCGTTGGCAAATCGGTTTTGATGGGCCAGATGATCGCCGGCGCGGAGGCCGATGTGGTCGTTGCCGGCCTGATTGGCGAACGCGGCCGAGAGGTCAGCGATTTTATCGAAACAAAGCTGTCCGGCGGCATGCTTCAGAAAAGCGTTGTTGTCGCGGTTCCGGCTGACCATCCGCCGGTGCTGCGCCTGCGCGCGGCGGCGCGGGCGACAGCCATTGCAGAACATTTCCGGTCGCGCGGCAAGAAGGTGCTGCTGTTGATCGACAGCCTGACCCGCTGTGCGCATGCGCAGCGCGAGATCGGGCTGGCGCTGGGCGAACCTCCGGCGATGAAAGGCTATCCGCCATCGGCGCTCTCGCTTATTCCGCGTCTGGTCGAACGCGCGGGCGTCGATCTGCGGTCGGGAGGATCGATCACGGCGCTCTATACCGTGCTGGCGGATGGCGACGACACCGACGATCCGATCGTCGACGCAGCCCGCGCGATCGTTGATGGACATATCGTGCTTTCCCGGCATCTGTCGGAACAGTCGATCTTCCCGGCAATCGATATCGGCAAGTCTCTCTCGCGCGTTATGGCGGATGTCTCCGACGAAGCGCATTTGCGCGCTGCCGCGGTCTATCGCGCACTTTGGGCGGCCTATGAGGAAAATCGCGACCTCATCCTGATGGGGGCATACCGGCCGGGCAATGATCCGCTGATCGACGAGGCAGTGTCGCGGCGGCAGGAGGTACTCGATTTCCTGCGTCAGGGCGTCCGCGACCGTATCGACATGGATGGCAGCATCGCCGCGCTTGAGGCGGAGTTCGGGCTTTGACCGCAAAGCTTCTCTCCCGCCGCCAGCGCGTGTTGCGCGTGCGCCAGTCCCAGCATCTGCTTGCTGTGACGGAAACCGTTCGCGCTCGCGACGAGGCCAACAGCATTGCCAGCAATGCCGAGCGGCTTGCCAGGGTGCGTGCCGAGCTTTTCACGGCGGAACCGCAGATGGGCGGCACGTTCGCGGCCTATCGGGAGCTGGCGGACAGGCTGGAGCGGGCGGGAAAACGGCTCGAAGGCGCGCTCTACGATGCCGAGAAGGTTATCGACGAAAAGCGCGGTCTGGAAGTGGCAGCCAATCGCGAGAAGGAAATTGCGCAGCGTCTAATGGAGCGCGCGCATGAAAGGCTAGAGGAGCAGCGAGAGGCGCGGCTGGCCGCAATTCCGCGCTATCGTCAGATGCAATCGAGAGGACAGCAATGATGGGTATCGGTTTGACCAGCACCGCCGTGGGCAACGGCCGGGCCGGAACTGCACCGAACGACGCTGCATCGCTGCCGTCGGGAAACAATCCGGCGCGCGATTTTGCCAGCATATTGGGTGATGTTCCTGCCCCGTCCAGCGAGCGACCGCGAACCACCGTTGCAAGACGGCCCGAAGTTCGCCGCGATGCGCCGGAAGGCGCCGATGGGAAGCGGGTTGAGTCTGCTGAGCGCGATCACCCCCAAAGCGCACCAATTCCCAAGGAAAAGCGGCTGCCGAGCAACGACAAGCCAAAGGCCAAGGCAGAAAAATCGCCAGCTTCAAACGCCGCTGTCGAAGGAAAAATTGGTGCAGACCGACCGCCGGTCGCCGACGCCGGACAGCCGCAAAAGGGCAAACCTCCCTCGGGCCGTCCTGAAGGCGATGGAAAGGACGACCGGTCGGGAGACACTGGCGGGGGAAACCCCGAAGCGGTGAATCCTGAATCGGCGCTGCAACTTGCCGTGGCCGTCACTGTGGTTGCGTCGGGCGAATCTGCTGTTTCAAAAGACAGAACAGGGCCCAAAGAGGTGCCGGCGAAAGTTTCTGAAAAGGCGCCTGTTTCTGGGTCGGATGGAACGGTCGGGAAACCAATTTCAGCGCTTCCGGAAACCGATGTGTCCGCGTCGCCCGCTGATGCCGATACACCAGTGGTGACACCCGGAACACAGGATGGCAACAGCACCGAGTCGGTCGATAAAACCGGGCATCAAAAGTCCGATACGGCGAAGGGCGAAGGTCCCGCCAAACCGGGTGAGGCGACGGAATTGCTCTCGCTTGCCGGGCGGAGCACAGGTGACGCGCCAGCGGACGTACAACCGGACGCAACGCACGAGAACGTGCCAGCAGGCCAGAAGGCAACGAACCGTTCTTCAGCACCAGAGACTCGGGATGAAGGCGCTGCACCCGTCAGGGGCGAAGGTCTGACCACGCCGAAAGGTCGGGTGATCGAGGGGCTGCGCGTAGCAGTCGAAAATGCAGCGCCGCATGCGGCCGTTGTCGAGCGAGTATCGGCCACCCCAGATGCGACACAAGAAAAAGCAGAGACGTTGTCGGTCAAACCCGTCGCCTCGGCGCGTGAAGGCGCGCAGGCCTCCGCCATAGCGCTGGCTGCGGCGGAAATTGCCCAGTCCGGCGATGTTTCCCCGAGTAAAGCGGCAGTTCCGTCCGCCATGAAGCTGCCCGCTTCCGAAGAAGCGGCCGAGCCGTCCCGTCCGGAAGGTCGCGCGTCGGTTACACGACTTGAGGCCGCAGCCCCGGCTATTGTTGCATCGCCGGCAATTTCCCCTGCTTCGGCGAGCAGTCCGGTTTCGATCGTACAGACCGTGTCCGACACGGCCGGTGCATTGGGCCAGCAGACCATCGATCTCGGCATCAGCGGCCGCTGGATCGATGACATCGCGCGCGAGATTGCCAGCGTTGCGGCCAATCCCGGCCAAGGAAGCTTCCGTATCGGTTCGCCGCAGCTTGGTCTTGTGCAGGTCGATATCACACCGGGCTCTTCGGGTTCGGACATCCTGATGACGGTCGAAAACGAGGCAGCTCAGGCAGCACTTGTGAAAGACCAGAAGCGTCTGGTGCAGGACGCGCAGATGGCTTCCGTGCGGCTCGGCGACATCCGGGTCGACCGGGTCGTCTCGCTTGCCGATGCCGCGCGGGGCGACATGAACCACGGTGGCCAGCACTCCGGCAATGGTCAGGCAGGCGCTCAGGCGGCCATGTCGCACGGCAATGGGCAGGGCGCGAGGCAGGAAATGGCGACCAACGGCCAGCAGACAAACGGAAACAGCCCTAAAACTCCGTTCACCAGAGCCGTTTCTAATGAGGGCATGTCGCCGGAAGGCGCCGAACAAGGCAGGGGAAGGCAGGCGGACAACGCCCGCTATGCCTGAGCGGCGAAAACGATCGGGGCATAGTGCACGACATACGGGACCGGACCAATGAGCGAAGAAGCAGAACCAGCACCCAGAAAGAAGGGCGGTAAGGGCAAGATGATAATCATTGCCCTCGTCGCGCTCGTCATGAGCGGTGCGGGCGTCGCTGGCGGCCTATATGCCTCGGGTGCGTTTGGCGGCCATGATGAAATCGTGGTGAAGGAAGACCCCAACAAACCCCGGCTGGTGCTGAAGGGAGAGGATCCGCTTGCTATTGCCGAAGAAGCCATCGGCGGCTCGGCTGGTAGCGGGGGAGAAGGCGGAAGCAAGAGCGCGTCCCTGCCGCATGTTGACAGCAAGGTGAAGCTGCCCAAGGGCGGGATCGCGCTGCCGCGCCCGAAGGACATCTCGAAATATCAGGCGACCTATTTTCAGATGCCCGCGCCCTATACCTCCAATGTCGCAGACACCGATTCACTGGTCCAGATAACGCTCGCCGTTTCGACCTATTATGATGCGCGCGTGATCGAGGCGCTAAAGGTTCATGAGCTTGCCTTGCGCTCGGATATTCTCATGCTGCTGTCCCAACAGCATGAAGAGGCGCTGGCGACGCCGAAGGGCAAGGAAGCGCTGCAGGCCGCCCTGACTAGCCTTATCAACAAAGTTTTGCGTGAAAAGACAGGCTATTCGGGCGTCGATAACGTTTATTTTACCAATTTCGTTATTCAATAGCGTCGTCCAAGGCACGGTAAGTCCGCCGGCCGAGGGCAGGGGACTGACCAGTAATGGACGACGTACAACCATATAAGTTCGGCAAGCCCGAACCCCAGGCGCCTGCTTCGCTCTCCGGTATGGACCGGTTGGGCGAACGGATGGCGCGCCAGCTTCGCCTGACCATTGAATCGATTATCGGCGTAAAGCCGGAGATTACTACCCAGTCCGCCGAAATGGTCGGCTATGACCTGTGGTCGGCGATGGCGCCGGCCTTCTGTTCGCTTTCCACCTACAGGCTGCATCCTCTGAAAGGTATGGTGCTGGTCAAGCTGGAAGCGGGTTTCATCGCCACCATGGTCGAACGCTTCTACGGCGGATCGGGAAACCGTCCCGCGCCTGAGCGGACCGAATTTTCGCCCAGCGAAGAGAGAGTGCGTTCGCGCCTGTCGGACGACGTCATCAGGGCGTTCGTCAATGCCTGGGCCGATCTGCTGCCGATGGAAATGGCGCTTGTCGCGCGCGAGCACGATCCGCAGGCGCTGATCTTCGCGGAGGCGAACGATCAGCTGCTCGGTCAGAGTTTCACGGTCAATCTGGGAAACAACGCGAACTGGACGATAGAGCTTTTGCTCCCGCTCGTCGCCCTGCGCCAGCTCGAACCGCTGCTCGTCACCACGCCTCCCGAGGAAATCAGGCACAAGGATCCGCTCTGGCAGTCGCGACTTGCGCGGCAGATGGGTGACATCCGGATGCCTGCCCGCTCGGTGCTGGCGCGTCCGACCCTGACGCTGGATGAGCTTCTCAACCTGAAAAACGGGGATGTCATCCCCGTCAATATCGCCCGTCACGTGCCGCTGATCATCGGCAACCGGGTACTCGCCCAGGGGACAATCGGCGAGCAGAACGGCCGTTCGGCCTTCATGATCGACAAGATGAGCTAAGGACCACAGCAATGAGTGACATGAGCGAAGCCCCGAAGATGGAAAGCGCGATCGGCAAGATGAACGGCAGTTCGCAATATCATCTGCTCTCCAGCATTCCGGTGCGCCTGACCGTGGAAGTGGGCGCAACTAGCCTGCGCCTTTCCGAGATCATGGATCTGACAGAAGGCAGCGTGGTCGAACTCGACCGCCAGGCCGATGACCTGCTGGATATCATGGTCAACGGCGCGCTGATCGCGCGAGGCGAAGTGGTGACAGTGGGCGGACGCTATGGCATCCGCGTTGTCGACGTGGCCAGCACCGAAGCGGTGATGGCGGGCGTCGAGCGGCGCGGCTGACGGGCGGCCCGCGGCAATGACCTGGTATTTCATCAAACTCCTTGTCCTGCTGCCGCTGGTCGGCGGCATGGCCTATGGCGCGCTGTGGCTGTGGCGCAAATATCAGCCCGGCCTGATCGGCGCCCAGGGCGATCGTGCGATCAGGATGGTAGAGATGCTGCCGATGGGCACGTTCGGAAAGCTCGCCGTCATAGAGTTCGACGGCAAGCGCATTCTGGTGTCCGTTACGCGCGGCAAGATTGAAAAGCTCGCGGAGGGGAACGGGCGTGCATCTCTCTAGAGCCATTGTGCTGGGCCTGCTCGTTCTGCTCGGCCTGTTCGTCTTTACCCATCCGGCGCTGGCGCAGGTCGCGCCGGCCCTGCCATCTCCCGCCCCTGCGGCACCGGCAGGCGGGGCGTTGACGCGCGCGCTCGGCGAGGTGTCGGGCAATGGCGCGCCGTTGTCCCTGTCGCTCCAGATCATCATCCTGATGAGCCTGCTGACGGTGCTGCCGTCGCTAATCCTGATGATGACCAGCTTCACTCGCATCATTATCGTCCTGTCGCTGCTGCGCCAGGCACTGGGGCTTCAGCAGACGCCGCCCAACCAGGTGCTGGTCGGCCTCGCGCTGTTCCTTTCGATCTTCGTCATGCGTCCTACCATCGACGCTTTGAATAGCCAGGCGTTTCAGCCCTATGGCGCCAACCAGATCAGCGTCGAGGAGGCGATCGGCCGCTCTGGCAAGATCTTTCACACCTTCATGGCCAAGCAGACACGCGAGAGCGATCTCAGGATGTTCTCCACGCTTGCCGAGGCTCCTGACTATCAATCGGTCGCGGATGTGCCTTTCTCGATCCTGCTGCCCGCCTTCGTGACCAGCGAGCTCAAGACAGCGTTTCAGATCGGCTTCATGATCTTCCTGCCTTTTCTCATTATCGATCTCGTGGTCGCATCGACCCTGATGTCGCTCGGCATGATGATGCTATCGCCGACAATCATCTCGATGCCGTTCAAGCTGTTGCTGTTCGTGATGGTTGACGGCTGGGCTCTCACAATGGGCTCGCTCGCCGGGTCGTTCGCGACCTGAGCGCGGGGGGAAGGAAAATGGAAAACGCAGATTTCTTTGTCGGCATGGCTCAGCAGGCGCTGTGGGTCACGGCGCTCGCGGCCGCTCCCATCCTTATTCCCGCGCTGATCGCTGGCCTGCTACTCGGCATGGTGCAGGCGGCGACGTCGATCAACGAGCAGACGCTGACTTTCGTGCCGAAGCTGATCGTTGTCGCGGTGATGCTGGCGATTTTCGGCGGCTCGATCATGTTGCTGATCGCCGACTTCGCGCGAGAGGTATTCGAGCGTATTCCCGACGTCATGAGCAGCTAGGCCGGAACGGAGCAAGGCATGTTCCCGCAAGGCTTTCTCGGCGTTGAGCAGCAGCTCTGGATCTGGCTGGTGGCGATGATCCGGCCCGGCGCCGCGTTCCTCGCCGCGCCGATCTTCGGGGGTCGCGCCGTGCCGGTCCAGTTACGCCTCATCCTCAGTCTGGCTGTCGGCATGGGCGCGATGAATGCCGTGGTGTTCCAGCTTCCTGACGGCGGCATCGCCAGTTTCGCCGGTGTTCTGCTGGTGATGGGGGAGGTGCTCGCCGGGCTTGCGATGGGTTTCGCGCTTCAGCTTGGTTATGCAGCCGCGCTGATCGCCGGCGAAACGATCGGCAATGCGATGGGCCTTGGCTTTGCCGCAATGATCGATCCGCAATCGGGCCAGTCGACACAGGTTGTCGGGCAATTCCTCTCGATCATCGCGACCTTCGTGCTGCTCGGCATGAATGGCCATCTGCTGCTCATCAGCTATGTCGTGCAGAGCTATCAGGCCATGCCGCCGGGCGGTCCCATGCTTTCGAACGATGCGATCTACGGTCTCGTCATGTTCGGTGGCGCGCTGTTGGGTGCCGGGGTTACGGTCGCGCTGCCGGTCGCCTTCTCGCTCATTCTCATCCAACTCGTCATGGGCATGTTGGCGCGCTCGGCGCCTTCGCTCAATCTTTTCGCGGTCGGTATTCCGGTCGCGATCATGGTGGGGCTGATCCTGCTCGCCGTCACCGCGCCGATCATGGCGCAGGGCATGGCCGACGCGCTGCGTCAGGGGCTCGATCAGGCGCAGATCATCGCCGAGGGAGTGTAGGCTATGGCCCAGCAATCAAATGGCGGCGGTGAAAAGACCGAAAAGCCGACAGCCAAGAAACTCGCCGATGCCGCCAAGGAAGGCGACATCCTCCAGTCGCGCGAGCTGGCGACCGCGCTCGTCGTTCTGGCCGGGGCAGGCTGGCTGGCCATAGCGGGACCGATGATCATCGGAGCGCTTGAAAAGATGCTGGCGAGCGGCCTTACCTTTGGCCGCGACGATGTGATGCAGTTTGAACCCGCCGAGCGGACCTTTGTCCTCGGATCTGGCCTTCTCCTGCCGGTCGGCGGGATCATGCTGGCCACGCTGGTTGCGACGCTCGGGGGGCCGGCGATGCTGGGGTCGCTCGGCTTTCGGTCAGGCGCCATCGGCTTCAAGGCCTCGAAGCTCAATCCTGCCAGCGGACTGAAACGCATGTTCGGCCTCAACGGGCTGATCGAGCTGGGCAAGTCGATCGCCAAGGTGCTGCTGCTCGGATCGATCGGCACATGGCTGATCTGGGACCGGCTGACCGAAATCACGGCGATGGGATCGGCGGGCCTTGAAACGGCCATCATCGATGTGGGTAACCTCTTCGTCCTGGCCTGCCTTGTCATGGGCGGAGCCCTGCTTCTGATCGCCGCGATCGATGTGCCGTCGCAGATGATGCAGCGGGCAAAGCGCCTCGCCATGAGCAAGCAGGACATCAAGGACGAGAACAAGGAAGCCGAAGGGTCGCCGGAGCTGAAAGGGCATATCCGGCGCAAGCAAAATGAAACCATGTCCGGCAGTGCGCGCAAGGCGGTTGCAGAGGCCACGGTGGTGCTGATGAACCCGACCCACTTCGCGGTTGCCCTGCGCTATAATCCGCTGAGAGGTGATTTCGCGCCCACGGTGG
>JBFXHW010000119.1:0-8130 GCA_050176605.1 Sphingobium sp.
TTATCGTCGAAATCCAGCTCGCGCGTCTTCGGATCGATCACAACATTCTCGAGAATCGTCCCGAACCGCTTTGTGGTCGCGAAAATCTCGGGCTCGGCATCCGCCGACAGGTTGATCATCTTGGCAGAGCAGCCGCCTTCAAAATTGAAGACAGCCGTGTCCGACCAGCCATGCTCGTCATCGCCGATCAGCGTGCGGCTGGCGTCAGCCGAAAGCGTCGTCTTGCCGGTACCGGAAAGACCGAAGAAGATCGCCGTGTCGCCTTGTGGACCGATGTTTGCCGAGCAGTGCATCGGCATCACGCCATTTGCGGGCAGTAGAAAGTTCAGGATCGAAAATACCGACTTCTTCATTTCGCCGGCGTAAGCGGTCCCGCCGATCAGAATCAGCTTCTCGGTGAAGTTGACGGCGACAATCGTCTCCGTGCGGCAGCCATGACGTGCCGGATCAGCACGGAAACTGGGCAGATCAATGATGGTATATTCGGGCTCGAAGGTCGAAAGCTCTTCCTCGCCGGGCCGCACCAGCAAGGTACGGACAAACAGGTTGTGCCAGGCAAGCTCGTTGATCACGCGCACATTGACGCGGTACTCGGGCTGCGACCCACCGAACAGATCGGCAACGTACAACTCTTTCCTCTCACCGAGCGCGGCGAAGAAATCCGCTTTCAGCGCAGCGAAATGGTCCGGCGTCATTTCACGGTTCACGTCGCCCCACCAGACGCTGCTCTCGGTTTGCGCGTCGCGCACGATGAATTTGTCTTTTGCCGACCGGCCGGTGTGCTGCCCCGTGGCCACGACCAGCGGTCCGTCTTTCGCGAGAATACCCTCGCCGTTCCTGATCGCCGCCTCTACGAGGGCGGGCGTCCCCTGGTTCCAGTGCACGACTGCACCCGTTTCTATACCCTGGTCCGCCAAACTTATTGAGGAATACGCCTGCACGCGTCTCTCCCTGCCTTGATGTTATGGCCCACAGACTGGCCCTGAAAACAAACTCCGGCGAAAGCCGAAAGTTGCGCGGAATCACCGGTTATCGGGGAAACCTGCTCCTTGCCAACGAGGCGAATAAGGCGATGTCGGCCTGACGTCAAACATTGTCGTGGTTAACCGGGCGGATTTTCCGTCAAAGTTGCGGAGCGTCCCGCATTAGGATAATCGCGCGGCAATGCATGAGGATGTCGCCCCGGCCGTCGCCCTGATTGATGATGATCGCAACATCATCACGTCGCTGTCGATCGCCCTGCAGGGGGAAGGCTTCGTAACGCGGCTCTATACCGATCCCGACTTGGCGCTCCGGTCGCTGTCGGAACAGCCCGCCGACATCGCGATTTGCGACATCAAGATGCCTCGCCTCGACGGCATAGAGCTTCTTCGCAGGCTTCGGGAGAAGACGATGATGCCGTTCATCTTCCTCACGTCCAAAACCGACGAGCTGGACGAAGCCCTCGGCCTCGCCATGGGGGCAGACGATTATATCGCCAAGCCCTTCTCCCAACGTCTGCTGATCGCGCGGGTCAAGGCTATTCTGCGGCGCGCCGAGATGAGCAAAATCCCCTCTTCGCCGGACCATCAGCCCTCGGAGCCCATGGTGCGCGGTCGGCTCGAGATGGATCCGGACAGGCATCTGGTGACGTGGGACGGGAAGAGCGTGACATTGACCGTGACGGAATTTCTTATTCTGGAGGCGCTCGCCAATCGCCCCGGCGTGGTCAAGACGCGCAACCAGTTGATGGACGTCGCCTATCAGGATGATGTCTATGTCGACGACCGCACTATCGACAGCCATATCAAGCGGCTGCGGCGCAAATTTCGGGAGGTTGATCCCGGTTTCAACGCTATAGATACGCTATATGGCGCCGGATACAGATTTTCAGAAGGATAGGCGGCTTTCCGCCCGCTGGCCCTGGCAAGGCGGCTTCAGCCTGACCTGGCGCATCCTCGCCGTCAACATCATCGCGCTTGCCCTCCTGGCCGGAGGGTTCTTCTATATCGACGGCTATCGGGCCAGGGTGATCGACGAGCGGCTCTACCAGTCCGCGCGCCGCATGGAGATGGTGCGCGACCTGATAACCTTCAGCCCTCCCGGAAAACTGGGCGATATCATCGGCGCGCTGACCAGCGGCAGCACGGAACGTCTCCGTGTCTACGACAAGGACGGACGGCTGCTGATCGACAGTACGCGGCTGGGCGGCCCTGACTACACCCTAGTAGACCCTTCCGAAGAACCACTGAAGCGCCAAGTCGCGCGCTTTCTCGACTTGATGGTCGATATGGTGGTCGGCGCCGACCCGCTTCCGCCCTTCGCCGAACCGCGAAGGGATGTCGCAAGTGCCTGGGAAGAAATCAACCGCGCCAAACAATCTGGCGGAGGCTATGCCAGCGCCCGTTTCGCGCCCGACCGTACGCCGATGATTACTTCTGCCGTCCGATTGAGGGACGGCAAGGCACTGCTTGCCATCACGAATGCACGCGACATCACCCGCGAAGTTCGGGCTGAGCGCCTGCGGCTCACGCTCGTGCTGCTGATGGCCATTATTTCATCGATCTGGCTGTCGCTGTTCCTTGCGCGGACGATCGTCCTTCCGCTCCGCCGCCTTGCCCGCGCCGCCGCCCGTGTGCGACTGGGTCGCGCCCGGCAGGTGACCGTCCCCCGGCTGCCGGAACGGCGCGACGAGATTGGCGCGCTTGCTCGCTCCATCGCCGACATGACGGAGGCGCTGCGTCACCGCATTGATGCGACTGACAGTTTCGCGGCGGACGTTAGCCATGAGCTCAAGAACCCGATCGCATCGCTGAGGTCGGCGCTTGATGGGCTTGAAACCGTTGGAAAACCCGAACTCAAGGCTCAACTTCTCGCCATCGCGCAAGACGATGTACGGCGCCTGGACCGGCTTGTCACCGACATCGCCGAGGCATCCCGGATCGATGCCCAGCTCTCGCATACCCGATTCGAGCCGCTGGACCTCGGACCGTTGATCGAACGGATGATCGAAGCACGCGAGGCACGCGGCATTCCCAAGGGTGTTCGCCTTGCCTTCGCCCGTCCGCGCCTCGACGTGGCCGTCGTGATGGGCGAGGAATCGCGGCTCATACTGGTCATCGACAATCTGCTCGACAATGCAGTGTCCTTTTCGCCGCCGGGCGGGCTCGTTCAGGTGACCGCCACCGTCGCCGACAGCGAGGTGCTGCTGAGCGTCGAGGACGAAGGACCAGGCATTCCCGCCGAAGAGCGCGAGACCGTCTTTCGCCGGTTTCACAGCGTCAGGCCTGAGGCCGAAGGCTTCGGCCAGCATAGCGGGCTGGGACTGGCCATCGCCCGCAGCATAGTCGAGGGGCATCAGGGACGCATCATCATCGGCGACCGGGACGACGCCCAGCAGGGTGCCCGATTCGAGGTCTATCTGCCGCTCGCCCATCTTGGCGATCCCGGGATAAGCTCGGAATGAGCGGCGCGCAGACCCGGGATGAAACGGACGCGGCCTTCGCTGGCCCGATCCATGCGACGAGCGTGGCAATAGGCGGCCAGGCCGTGTTGCTGCGCGGGCCGAGCGGTTCCGGCAAATCCGATCTGGCGTTGAGGCTGATCGATCGCGGCGCAACGCTCGTCAGCGACGATTATACGCATGTGCGCTGGGCCGGAAACGGTATTCTCGCCAGCGCCATGCCCAATATCGCCGGGCAAATCGAGGTTCGCGGTCTCGGCATCGTCGATATGCCGCATATCGAGAGCGCGCCTGTCGCGCTGATCATCGTGCTGACGGCAGAAGACGAAGATCCACCCGAACGCCATCCCCTTGCGCTCGCCACTGCCCTTCTGTGCGGAAACAGGCTGCCGATGCTGAACCAGCGGGCGTTCGAAGCGAGCGCGCCAATCAAGGTAGAGCTGGCGCTACGCCAGCTTACAGGTATTATCTTTCCGGCGGGAACGACATGACGCGCACGCCCAAATCCAAATCCGTCCTGCTCGTCTCGGGTATGTCTGGCGCAGGCAAATCCACTACGCTCAGAACGCTGGAAGATCTGGGGTGGGAGGTCGTCGACAATCTCCCGCTCATGCTGCTGGAGCGCCTGATGGCCGCCCCTCCCACGCCAGATTCGGCCGACAAGGACCGCCCTCTCGCCATCGGTATCGATACGCGGACACGCGGGTTCGATGCCGGTGCCATTGTCCAGCGGATCAAGACGCTGCGTGACGAGCATGGCTGGGACATTGACACGCTCTATCTCGACTGCGCCGGCGCTGAACTGGAGCGCCGCTATGCCGAGACGCGTCGGCGCCACCCGCTGGCGCAGGATCGGCCAGCTGCGGACGGGATAGCGCGCGAGCGCGAAATCACGGAACCGTTGCGCCGCTGGGCGGGACAGGTCATCGACAGCACGGCCATGTCCGCCAACGACCTGCAGCAGGAGGTCAGGGAACGCTATGGCCGCGATCCCAACGACCAGACCGTGCTGACCATCCTGTCTTTCGGCTTTTCCCGCGGTATTCCGCGCAACGCGGATCTGGTGTTTGACATGCGCTTTCTTCGCAATCCGCACTGGGACGAGGCATTGCGCCCGAAAACGGGTCTTTCGGAAGATGTCGCGGCCTATATCGCGGCCGATCCTGCCTATGAAGAAGCAATGGATCAGATCGAAAAGCTGCTGGAAACGCTGCTGCCGCGCTATCAGGCGCAGGGCAAGGCCTATGTGACGGTCGCGTTCGGCTGTACCGGCGGGAGACACCGCTCCGTGCATGTCGCGCAACGGGTCGCCAGCCACTTGCGTCTGGCCGGATTTTCGCCCACGGTCTCGCACCGCAATATGGAATCGGTACCGCAAAGCGCCCTCGAAGAAGGCAGCGGCATGGATCAGCAGGAAATTCGGGACGAAAAATCATAATGATAGGGTTGGTTCTGGTCACTCACGGGCAACTCGCGGCGGAGTTTCGCGTTGCGATGGAACATGTCGTTGGTCCACAAAAGGCGATCGAGACGATCTGCATCGGTCCCGATGACGATATGGAAACGCGGCGCGCGGAGATCGCAAGGGCTGTCGATCGCGTCAACGATGGTGCGGGCGTCATCCTGCTGACGGACCTCTTCGGCGGAACGCCGTCAAATCTTGCCATCTCCCTGCTCAAGGCAGGAGAGATCGAGGTCATCGCGGGCGTCAACCTGCCGATGTTGATCCGCCTCGAAAGCGCACGTAAATCCATGGATATCGTTGCCGCCGTCGCCGCGGCGCGAGAGGCAGGCCAGAAATATATCAGCGTCGCTTCGGAATTGCTGGGGAGTAGCCGATGACCGAAACCAGCCGGGAGGTCCAGATTACCAACCGGCGCGGCCTGCACGCGCGCGCAAGCGCCAAGTTCGTCACTCTCGCCAGCGGGCTCCCGTCCCAGATCACGGTCGCGAAAGACGGAACCGAGGTCGCCGGGACATCGATCATGGGGCTGATGATGCTCGGCGCGGCGATGGGCGATTCGATCATCATCGCCGCCGCCGGGGAAGATCACGAAAATGCGCTTGAACAGCTCGTCGCCCTTGTCGAGAGCAAGTTCGGCGAAGACTGACCTCGGACGGATGGAAAAATCCCCGTGAAACGAGAAATCACAGGTTTTTCCAACCCGTTGGTAAAGCGGGTTCGGTCGCTGCGCGACAAGAAGCACCGCAAGCGCGAAGGCCTTTTCCTTGCCGAAGGACTGCGGATCATGACCGAGGCGCGCGAGGCCGGCGCCCTGCCGGAAATGCTGTTCCATGCTCAGAGCGGTGACGCGCATCCGCTCGCCGCAGCGCTGATCGAAGCCACAGAAGCGGCGGGCGGAGAGATCATCGCCACGAGCGCCGACATTCTCTCGAAAATATCGGGCAAGGACAACGCCCAGACTCTGGTCGGTGTCTATCCGGACCGGGCAACCCCCCTCGCCTCGCTTGAGCGTGGCGACGCGGATATCTGGATCGTGGCGCAGGCACTGCGTGATCCGGGAAATCTCGGAACAATATTGCGTACGGGCGATGCGGTCGGCGCCGGAGGCCTACTCCTCGTCGACGATTGCGTCGATCCTTTCTCCGTGGAAGCGGTCCGGGCGAGCATGGGCGCGCTTTTCACGCAGAAGATCGTGCAATGCCGATGGGAAGAGTTCATCGGCTGGCTGCGTGCCGGTCAGGGGCAGCTCATAGGCACCAGTCTGAACACGGAACGCGACTATCAGGAACCGGGCTATGCCGCGCCTGCCTTCCTGCTGGTCGGAAACGAGGCGCGCGGTCTGCCCTCAGATTATGAGGCGGCTTGCGATCTGCTCGTCAAGATACCGATGCTGGGCAAGGCCGACAGCCTTAACGCTGCGGTCGCGACGGCCGTCATGGCCTACGAGGTGCGCAACCAGATGCGGCGCGCATGACTGGTCCGGCAATGATGTGGCGTCACAAGCGCGTGCTGGCGGCCAGCCTTGCCGGCACGTCCGTCGAATTCTACGATTTCTACATCTATGCGACCGCCGCTTCGCTGGTTTTCGGTCCGCTCTTCTTTCCCGCCTCCTCACCTGTCGTCCAGTTGCTCGCCGCCTATGCGAGCTTTGCCGTCGCTTTCTTTGCGCGCCCACTGGGCGCCGCGGTTTTCGGTCATTATGGCGACAGGATCGGGCGCAAGTCGACGCTTGTCGCCTCCCTCATCCTGATGGGCGGCTCGACGCTGGCGATCGCCTTTCTTCCCACCCATGCCACGATCGGCTGGTGGGCGCCGTTCATTCTCTGCATCCTGCGATTCGGGCAAGGTTTTGGCCTCGGCGGCGAATGGGGCGGCGCGGCGCTACTCGCGGTAGAGAATGCGCCGCCGGGATGGCGTGCGCGGTTCGGCATGTTCCCCCAACTGGGTGCGCCGGTAGGGTTCATCTTTGCCAACGGCCTTTTCCTGTTGCTCGGGCGCTTGCTCACCGACGAGGATTTTATGAGCTGGGGCTGGCGGCTGCCATTTCTCGCAAGCGCGGTTCTCGTTATTCTTGGCCTCTGGATCCGGCTGAAGCTGACCGAAACACCTGAGTTTGCGCAGATGATCGCGCATGAGGAAACGGCTCATCTGCCCATTGCCGCCGTGCTAAAACAGCATCTGGGCGTGGCCGTTGCCGGAACTTTCGGCGTCGTCGCCTGCTTCGCAATCTTCTACATCGCGACGGCCTTTGCGCTGGGATATGGAACCGTCAACCTTGGTATCGGCCGCGAGCATTTCCTGCTGCTGCAACTCGTCGCCATCCTGTTCATGGCAGCCGGTATCGTCCTCGCTGGATGGTGGGCCGATGTAAAGAACCCGGCCCATGTGCTCGTCGCGGGATGTCTGATGACCGTGCCCATGGGAGCCGCCTTCGGCTCACTGCTGGGATCGGGTCAGGACATCGCGATATTGCTTGCCCTTGGCAGCGCGCTGTTCGTCATGGGCTTCGTCTACGGCCCTCTGGGCGCCTGGCTGCCATCCCTGTTTCCGGTACGTCTGCGCTACTCCGGTGTATCGTTCGCCTTCAATCTCGGAGGCATCATCGGCGGCGCACTTGCACCGATCGTCGCCCAGGCACTGGTCACAGCCTTCGGCGTTGCGACCGCCGGGCTTTACATGTCCGCGGCGGCCGCCATCAGCCTCGTAGCGCTGCTTGCCCGGAACAGGACCGACGGTTGATGCATTGATGGCAGGACATTAGAGTCGTCCGCTGCAACCGGACCGTCTTTCGGATTATCGTTCAAAGGGACCCCTGCCTACTCCATGCCTTCAACCAGTCTAGAAATCCTTGGCCAGGCGGCTTCACGTGCCGTCAGCAAACCCGCAGAACTGCGCCATATGGTCGATACGTCATGGGACTGGCTTTCGACCCATGCGGCCGAAATCCTTCTCGCCATCATCGCCGGCATCATACTCTATAGCGGCATGACGCTGCTGAAGCGCGCCCTCTCCCGGTTGCACGATCCGCATGGCTCCGAAGGGCAGATTCTCGATCTGCTGGGCCGTACATTCTCGCGAACGACGCATTTGTTCATGATGCTCGCCGCCGCCCGCCTGGTGGTGGGCTATGCCAACCCGCCTGAACTGCTGCTGACGACCGTTCGCTTCCTCTTCACCATCATTGCGGTCTTTCAGGCTGCGATCTGGGCACGGGAATTCATTC
>JBFXHW010000120.1:0-8127 GCA_050176605.1 Sphingobium sp.
GACAACAAGAGCGAGGTGCAACTGGTCGTCGACATGCCGGAAGGAACCAGCCTGGAGGGAACAGCGCGCGTGCTGCAGCAAGCGGCTGCGGTGGCGCGTGGCGTGCCCGAAGTCGTGTCGATGGAGGCCTATTCCGGCACATCCGCGCCGTTCAACTTCAACGGTCTTGTCCGCCACTATTTCCTGCGCGCGGAGCCCGAGATGGGTGACCTGATGGTCACGCTGCTGCCCAAGGGCGACCGGTCCCGTTCCAGCCACGAGATCGCGGTCGATCTGCGCGAGCGTCTGAAGCAGGCGATAGCCCTGCCGCAGGGCGCGTCGGTCAAGGTCGTCGAAACCCCGCCGGGCCCGCCGGTACTTGCCACCCTGCTCGCCGAAATCTATGGTCCGGACGAAGCGACGCGCAAGGCCACCGCCGCGCAGGTGGAGAGCCTGTTCAGATCCGTGCCTTTCATCGTTGATGTCGACACCAGCTTCGGCGCGCCGCGTCCCGAACTGCGGTTGATCCCCGACCGCGCGAAGCTCGATCATTATGGCCTTTCGGAGCGTCAGCTTTTCGACAGCATCGGTGCGCTGCTCGGCAACCGGACGGTCGGCTATGCGCCGCGCGGCGCGGCGCGCGATCCGTTGCCGATCGAACTCGGCCTCGATCAGTCGCAGCGAAGCTGGTCCGCCGCGCTCGCCGCCACGCCGGTCGCCGTGGCGCAAGGCGCAAGCGGTCCTCAGCTCATCCGGCTGGGCGAACTGGTAGAGGCAAAGGCGCAGCCGGGCGGACAGACGATCTTCCGCCGCGACGGACGCGGTGCGACGATGGTGATGGCCGATCTCGCCGGGCGCTATGAGGCGCCGATCTACGGCATGCTCGCCGTCAACGCGGCGATCGACGATTTCGACTGGAAGGCGCATGGCCTCCAGAAGCCGGATATCATCCTTCACGGCCAGCCTGAGGATGAAAGCCGGGCGTCGCTGCTGTGGGACGGGGAATGGGAGATCACCTGGGTCACCTTCCGCGACATGGGCGGAGCGTTCATGGTGGCGCTGCTCGGCATCTATGTGCTCGTCGTCGGCCAGTTCCGCAACTTCAAGCTGCCGCTTGTCATCCTGACGCCGGTGCCGCTGACGCTGGTGGGCATCGTGATCGGCCATATGCTGTTCCGCGCACCCTTCACCGCCACCTCGATGATCGGCTTCATCGCGCTCGCGGGTATCATCGTGCGCAACTCGATCCTGCTGGTCGATTTCATCCGCCATGCCCGCGCGCCGGACAAGTCCCTGCGCGAAACGCTGCTGGAGGCGGGACGCATCCGATTCAAGCCGATCGTCCTGACGGCGGCGGCGGCGATGATCGGCGCGGCGGTGATCCTGACCGATCCGATATTCCAGGGACTTGCCATCTCGCTGCTTTTCGGGCTTGCATCGTCCACCCTGCTCACCGTCCTCGTCATACCCGCCATCTACATCGTGCTGCGCGGCGAGGATGACGAGACCGAACCTTTCGGAGAACATGCTTGAAACATTCGATGAGCATCGAGCAAATGCGGGGCAATGCGGACGATCTGTCGGTCAAGCTGCGCGCCATGGCCAACCGCGACCGGCTGATGATGCTGTGCCGCCTGTCGGAGGGCGAGGCATCGGTCGGCGAACTGGTCGAGGTGACCGGCCTTGCCCAGTCGCTCGTGTCCCAGCATCTCGCGATGCTGCGCAGGGCGGGCGTGGTGACGGCGCGGACCGACCGGCAGATGCGGATATATTCGATCTCCGACGACAAGGTCGCGGCGATCTTTGACGCGCTTTGCTCAATCTGCGGGGCGATGCCCGCCGAAGAGATGCCGGACGTCTGAAAGCCGCGCAATGAGTAGGTGACAGTGCGGGGAAACAGCGGTTATGGCCGCTGCATGACCATTGAGATCGTCGCAGTCGACATCGGCGGAACCAACGCCCGTTTCGCCCGCGCTCGCGTGGCGCCGGGCGCACCGCCAGAGCTTGGCACGGTGCGCGCCTATCGCGTGGCGGATCACGCCGGACTGGCTGGCGCGTGGGATGCCTTCGCGCGCGCCGAAGGCACCACGCTGCCCGAGCGCGCGGTGATCGCGATCGCCGCGCCGATCACCGACACGCCGATGAAGCTGACCAACAGCCCGTGGATCGTCGATCCTTCGACTCTGGGCAAGGATCTGGGGCTGGCGGATTTCGCGCTGATCAACGATTTCGCGGCGATGGCCCATGGTGTCGCCGCCCTGCCGCGCGACCGGCTCGACCCGCTTTTCGGACCGGACAGCGGCTTGCCCGATCATGGTATCGTGACCGTGGCCGGCCCCGGCACCGGGCTGGGCGTCGCCATGGTCGCAACCGGCGGCGGCAATGTCGACATCGGTCCCCGCGTGTTCGCGACAGAGGGCGGTCATATCGGCTTTGCCCCGTTCGACGCGGCCGAGGATCATCTGCTGGCGACGGTCAGACGCCGCTACAGCCGGGTTTCGGCGGAACGGATCGTTTCCGGGCCTGGCCTCGCCAATATTCGCCGGGCGCTGGCCGAAGATGCGGGCGTCGAGGCCCCGGAGCTGGACGATGCCGAGCTGTGGAAGCTGGCGTTGTCGGGCGGTGAGGCGCTAGCGGGCGATGCGCTGGCACAGCTTTGCCGCAGCTATGGCTCGGTCGCGGGTGATCTCGCGCTGGCCCATCTCGCCGGGGCGGTCGTGCTGACGGGCGGCCTGACGGCCCGAATGAAGGATCATCCCGCCTTTGCCGGATTCGGTGAACGCTTCGTGGCCAAGGGGCGATATCGGGCGCTGCTCGAAACCGTGCCGGTCTATCATGCCGGTCATCCCGAACTCGGCCTTTATGGCGCGGCGGCAGCGGGCAAGGCGCTTATCGCGACGGGCGGCTGACGCTCGCACGAAAACGGCCCGGTCGCTGCGTCAGCGCCGGGCCGATTCCCTTTTTTTTCAACAGGCCTTAACGGCAGTGGCGGTCGCCCTTGTCGATCGCATGCCCGGCGAGCGCACCCACGGCTGCACCCAGAACCGCGCCGGTCGTCCGGTCGCCGCGCTGGGCCACCTCGTTTCCGAGCAGGCCGCCGGCAATCGCACCGATGATCGCGCCGCCCGTGCCATTGTCGCGGCGGCAGTAGGCATAGCGACGGCGGTCGTCGCGATAATCACGATCATAGCGGTCACCTTTATAATAGCGATTGCTACGATAATAGTCCCGGCCGTCATAGCCATAGCCGCGCTCATATCCGCGATAATAATCGCCGGTGCGATAATGCTCGCGCGCGGCGGCTGGCGTGGCGGCAAGGCCACCGACTGTAACAAGGCCAAGGCTGAGCGCCGCGGCCAGCTTCTTCACAGGGGTCATGGTCATCTCGACGCTCCTTTCAACTCTCTCCGGCATATTGGCGATTCCTTGCGAATCATCCCGTCCGGCATGATCCGTTATGCCCGCCCCCGCTTGAGCCATCGCTGAATGCCGATGTCAGCCATCGTTCATTATCCTCCTTCCCGATTTAACGTGAATTCGGGGCGATAATGGCCTAGGGCGGCCGCGATGCGCCGCCTGTTACTTATCCTGCTCCTGATCATCCTGATCGCCGCAGCCGGACTGGGCTGGTTCTATACCAAGAGGGACAGGTCGTTCGAGCGGACCGCCAACGGCCCTGTCCTGATCCGGTCCGAGCCGCTGGTACTCGACAGCAGAAACCCCTCGCGGACAACGCTTGGCGATCTCCATTTTCTCGGCGCATGGAAACTGACATCGCCTGAAAAATGGTTCGGCGGCCTGTCGGCGATGCTGATCGGACCGCAGGGCCGGATCTGGGCGCTCAACGATTCGGGGGTGATGTATATTTTTCCGAAGCCGGGCGGATCGGAAAAGGGAGAGGCGTTCCGCGTGCGCGCGCCCAAGAAGCGGCCCAAGCCCTATCGCTACCCCACCGATTCCGAATCGGTGACGGCCGATCCGGATTTCCGCAACATCTGGATCGGCTTTGAAATGGTGCCGCGCATCTGCCGCTTCGTGCCGGACCTGCGGCGCGACAGCCGGTGCCGCGACTGGCCGGAAATCGGCAAATGGGATCAGACGGAAAGCCAGGAATCGATGGTGCGGCTGCCCGATGGCCGTTTTCTGGTCATTGCGGAACAGACCGACGGCGACGGACCGCAGCACGAGGTTCTGCTGTTTGCGGGCGACCCCGCCTCTCCGGCGACGCCGCATCCGCGACATCTGAGCTATATTCCGCCTGCCGGGTACAAGCCGACCGACGCCGTGTGGTTCGACAAGGACCACCTGATCGTGCTCAACCGGCGCGTGACCATCTATGACGGGTTCACGGCGGTCATCTCCGTGGTCGACATCGGCAGGCTTGAGTCCGGGACGGTATTGAAGAGCCGGGAAATCGCCCGGCTGGTGCCCCCGGTGCTGTCAGACAATTTCGAGGGGCTGGCCATCGAGCGGGAGGACGGACAGCCCATCCTCTGGGTGGTGTCGGACGACAATCACCTTTTCCTGCAGCGCACGTTGCTGTTGAAATTCGCCCTGCCCCAGCATTTCTGACCGGGGCCGGTCTGAAAAATGGCGACACGCAACAAAAAAGCGGCCCGGAAAGGCCGCCTCCCTGTCAGATCAGACTGTCTGGCCGAATCAGGCGGCGGTCTGCTTCTTCGCGATCTCGCGCTTCAGGCGGCGCGCCTTCAGCGAAAGCTTGTCGTCGCCGGTCTTCATCAGCCAGTTGTCGAGGCCGCCATTATGTTCGACCGAGCGCAGGCCGTAGGTCGAAACGCGCAGCTTCACGCTCTTTTCCAGCGTTTCGGACATCAGCGTGACGTTCTGCAGATTCGGCAGGAACACCCGCTTCGTCTTGTTGTTGGCGTGGGACACATTATGGCCCACCTGGCGGCTCTTGCCGGTCAGTTCGCAAATGCGCGACATAATCTTCAATCCTGTTTGCCGACCCTGTTCCGGGCCGCCCATCCGGGGATATGTTCTCGGAAAGCGGCGCCGATAGCGGTATTGGCGGCATTCGTCAAGCATACAGCGCCTTGCGGGCAGTGGTTTTTCGGCGGTAAAGCGGCTGAATGATCCAGCCCTTCCCCCTGCCCGCCGCGATGGCCCGCGCGCTGGAGCTAGCCCGCGCCGCCGCGCAGGCCGGTGAGGTGCCGATCGGCGCGGTGGTAACGCGCGACGGAGATATCATCGGCGAGGGCGAGAACCGCAACCGCCGCGACAATGACCCCACCGCCCATGCGGAGATCGTCGCCATCCGGGCGGCCTCTGCGCATCTCGGCGACTTTCGCCTGACGGGATGCGATCTGCACGTGACGCTGGAACCCTGCGCCATGTGCGCGGGCGCGATATCCCATGCGCGCATCGCCCGGCTCTATTATGGCGCGGAAGATCCCAAGGGCGGGGCCGTCGCCCATGGCGCCCATGTGTTCGCCCATCCGCAATGCCATCATCGGCCCGAAGTCTATGGCGGTATTGGCGAAGGAGAGGCCTCCGCCCTGCTCAGCGGCTTTTTTGCGGAGCGGCGCTGATTCCATAGTCTATGCTATATAATGTATAGGGCAGCGGCGCGGCCGTCCTGAGATCGACCGGATGAAGCCATTCCGGCACCTCGCCCCTTTCCATGCGGGCATAGAAGCCATTCCGGTTGCGCGCGACATAGATGGTGCCCTCCGGAAAGTTCGGACACAGCAGGAAATAGCGCGCGCCGTGCGCCTGCGCGATCGTGCGGAACTGCTCGGGCGTGCCGCCGAACGCATGATGCACATCCAGAATCGCCGCGCCGTTGCGATGATAAGGGCCCGCGATCGCGCTGTGATGCGTCGTTGCGATCAGGCGCGGGCCGAGATCGACCAGCGTGAAGATGGTGGCGGGCGGCAACTGGTCGAGCGGCGCCAGCGCGGGCAGGGTACGGCACCGGCTGTTGGCCCGCCTGATTCGCGCCAAGCGCTCTGACCGCGCCTTCGCCGCCGGCGTGACGGCCTGTTGCGGGGGCGCGACCAGCCCCAGCCGCACAAGCTGCGGATAGATGAGGCTTGGCTGAAACAGCAATGCGACACCCCCGGCGGCCACGAGCGCCGCGATACGCTGGGCCATGCCGCCGTCAACGACCCATGCGAGCGCGCCATACGCCGCCCAGGCGACCGCCGGTATGGCAAGGAGTTGCGCCGCCGGACCGGCCCTGATCTGCCAGAACATCAGCGCCAGCGCGAACAGCGTCATCAGCGCCACCGTGCCCCATGCCCAGAGCCGCTCCGTGTCGCGGCGCACGGCGATGCAGGCGATGATCGCCGCGAGCGTGCCGCCGAGCGGCAGCGCGAGCATCGGCAGGGCGGCGGAAAGCGACTGGCTGGTGATCGGCTTCGCCTCGCGAATGTGCGAAAGCCACAGCTTTTCCAACTCGGGTGAGATCTGATAGGCGCTGGTGAAGCATTGCGGCCAGTTCAGGAACGCAAAGGCGCCGACCACGGCGCCGACCACGGCCCCGGCCGCCAGCCTCTGCCTCCACCCTTTCAGCGGCAGAAGCGTCAGCAGCAGCATTCCACCCGCCGCGAGTCCCAATGTCGCGACCCAGACAGGCGAGAGCGCGTCGCAGCGCGGCACGCGATTGGCGTAACTCGCAAAACCCGCGTAGAGCAGGCCCGTCGCCGCGCCGAGCGCCAGCGCATAGGGCGCCATGCGCCGCGCCGCGCCTTCCTTGAATACCCAGCGCAGCGCAATCAGCCCGCCCGCGCCAGCGAGATAGACGATCATTTCCATGCCGATGGCGATGGAGAGAGCGCTCGCGACCCCCGCCACGATACCGCCACGCAACCATTTGGTGTCGACGATCCCGGCCAGCATCGCAGCGGAGAGCGCGAGCTGCCAGCCATGATGGTCGACGCGCAGCGGCATGTACATGGCTATGCCCATCGGCGCGCCGACCGGCGCGATCGCGGCGATTGCCCAGGCGGCGCTTCCGGCCGGCGAGAGGCGGCGGGTCAGAAAGGCAAGGCTCAACATCAGCAGCAACAGCGGCAGCAGCGGCGCCACGGCGCAGGCCCAGCGATCGGCCTCTCCCCCGCTCATGAACAGGCGGAAGATCAGCATCAGCGCGGCGATCGGCAAATCGACCAGCCGCGACCAGTGGATGTCGGCGCCGAGCGGCGGATCGAGCCGATATTGCCGCAGGTCGAACCAGCCCTGCCCCGCAAGCCAGTCGCGCACCTGAAGATAGCGCATATTGTCGTCGGTATCGCCGAGCGAAAACCAGTAGATATTTTCTGACCGGATCGAGAGATAATAGGCCGCCGTCCCGACCCAGATCAGGAACACCACCCATTTCCAGTTGGCGTTCGCCCAGCCGATGGCGCGCGCGATCGCGCCTCGAGCCGTGACGACAAGCCTCTTCAGGGCGCTTTCCTCCATGGGAAACAGGGATTAGAGGCATCGCGGCAAAGCGCAAACGGATATTGAGCGAACGAGGGCGATGATTTCACTGTGGGAAGGGCTGCCGCAGGCCAGACGACACCTGCTGACGCAACTGATACGCTATGCCGTTGTGGGTCTGGGCGTCACCAGCGCGCAGGCTGCGGTCTACTGGATGCTGGCGACATGGGCGAACATCCATGTCCAGATCGCCAACTTCGCCGGATATGTGACGGCGGTGATCCTGGGCTATTTCTTTCATGGATGCTACACATTTGCCGATCCGCAGCGGCAGGGGGGTACGGGCGCCCATGCCGCGCGCGGCAGCCGCTTCGTCATCGCCTCGCTCGTCAGCTATGGCCTCAACGCCATGTGGGTGTGGCTGTTCGTCACCCGGCTCGGCGCGCCGAGCTGGGCGCCGATACCGGCGATGCTGTTCGTTACGCCCGCGCTGGTGTTCGTGCTGAACAAAAAATGGGTGTTCAGATAGTCAGGCAAGGCCGAATTTGGTTCAGTGCACGAAGCGGGCGACGACATCCCGATAGGACCGGCTGACCTTCACCTGCGCGCCCGATTCCAGCACGAGGAAGCATTCGCCGTTGGTGTGCGGCTTCACCTGACGCACCTGCCCGAGATTGACGATGGTGGAACGGTGCACGCGCTGGAAATTGCGCGGGTCGAGCCGCTTTTCGAGATCCTTCATCGTTTCGCGCAGGATCA
>JBFXHW010000121.1:0-8051 GCA_050176605.1 Sphingobium sp.
CTTCGATTCGAGCCCACCGGAAGGGTTGACAGGAATTCTGCCGCCGATCGATGTCTCGCCACGTTCCGAAGCCGGGCCGCCCTCGCCGAATTCGCAGAACCCCAAGTTCTCGATCTGAATGATTTCGCCCATTGCAGTCGCGTCGTGGACCTCGGCCACCGAAATGTCGCCTGGCCCCACGCCAGCCTGTTCATAGGCCCTACGCGCCCCCAGCGCGGTGCAATGGTTACGGTAGTCGGACGCCTCGCGATCCGAGCCAGTCTGGAGCACGCTGGCCAGCACGCGGATTGCGCGCGACGAAGGGACACCGAGCTTTCGCAAGCCCGCCTCGGTGCACAAAACCGCGGCGGCCGCCCCGTCGGAGATCGGCGAACACATTGGCAGCGTCAGCGGATACGTGATGGGCGGCGCGGAGAGAACCTCGTCCACGGTGTAGGGGGTCCGATACTGCGAGAACGGATTGTGAACTGAATGCACGTGGTTCTTTGCCGCAACCGCCGCGAGCTGGCGTTGCGTCGTGCCGAACTGCTTCATGTGAACGCGCGCGAACGCAGCATAGACGTCCATGAAGACGCTGTATGGCTTCGGAGAGGTGGTTCCCGCCGGGACATCGATCCCCTTGCCGAGCTCAAGGAGCCGATCGCGTATCCGATCGGCGTCATGGACATCCCAAGCGCTGTCGAAAACCGAGAACATGCGATCGCGATCCGTCGAGTACATCTTCTCGGCGCCCACCGCCAGAACAACGTCTGCCGCACCGGCCTTGAGATGCGTGTACGCGAGGGAAAACGCAGTCGCACCGCTCGCACAGGCGTTCTCGACATTGACGACCGGAATGCCGCCGATCCCCATCGAGCGCAGCGCGACCTGCCCACGGATCATGTGCTGCCCCTCCATGTGTCCTTGTGACGCATTGGCGAAGAAGGCCGCCTGCAGCACCTCCTTTGCCGCGCCCGCATCGGTCAGAGCCGCACCCACCGCTTGGCTCACCATGGCCTTGAGGCTGACATCCAGATGCCGACCGAAATGGGTCATTCCGGTGCCAACCACATAGATCTCTGGCATGTCCTCTCTCCTTGGCGGCTCGGCCGCGCCTGCAATGTCGTTCGGGGAAAGTTAACCCCGACTTTACTTACGAGTCAACTAAATTTCCAATGCGTCGAACCCTGACGGGGGATTGACAATAGGCGTCAGAAGGTTTGGATGCGCAAACCGCGCACGGCGACGATGGCTCCGTCAGCGTCGCGCGAGTAGAGGCCACGAGCCTGGTTGTGTGGATGCTGCGCAGCCTCGTCCAGGGTCAGCACCGGCGCGTAGCATGCATCGCTGCCCTCTAGCAGTGCGCTCCAGTGGCTTAGGGGCTTGGACGCAAAGAGCGCACGCAGGCGGTCCTTTAGAGCGGGCCATTGGCTCCGGTCCATCTGGCGCGCCGGGTCGACGTCTTCGATCCCGAGCCTTTGCAGTAGCTCACGATAGAACTTCGGCTCAATCGCGCCGATCGACAGATATCGCCCGTCGGCGCAGGAATAGGTGTCGTAGAAGGGGGACCCATGGAGAGTGCTTGGCCTGTCACCGTCGAGTTCACCCAGGGAACGAAGAAGAAGCACCAAAGGTGACAGCATCGCGAGCACATCGCTGATCGCGCCGTCGATCACCGCCCCTCGACCCTCGCCGCGTACGCGATAGAGCGCGCAGGCGATTCCGCTGACGAGACCCAGTGCGCCAACGGCGTCGCCCACCACGGTAGGCGGGGTACGCGGCGCCTGACCAGGCGCCGCGGCGATTGACAAAAGTCCACTCAACGCGATGTAGTTGAGGTCATGGCCCGCAGCCGAGGAAAGCGGCCCATGCTGCCCCCACCCGGTCATCCGCGCGTACACAAGCCGAGGATTGACCTTCGCGCATTCGTCCGGACCGAGACCCAAACGTTCCATGATGCCGGGGCGATAGCCCTCCACGAGGACATCGGCCTCCCCGACCAGTTCGAGCGCCCGGGCGATACCCTCGGCCGACTTTAGATCAAGTTCGACTACGCTCTTCCCCGCCAGAAGCGGGCTACCTCGCGGCGGCGTCATCTCGGGCGGAAGGCCACTTCCGTTCGGCCTGGCCACGAGCGTTACTTCCGCACCCAGGTCGAGCAACATCCTTCCTGCGAGCGGCCCCGGCCCGATGCCTTCGAACTCGACCACACGAACGCCCCGCAGCGGGTGCACTGCCTGCGTCACGGAAGGAGAAATCTCGCGCGTCATTGCGTCACCTCCATTGATTGTCCCGGCTGTTTTCATGCATCATAGCTCTGAATTGACTAATCGGTAACTTTGCTGTCTTTGCGGTTACCTCAACATCGACACTTTCGAAGGGAGTTACAGGAATGAGCCAGGTCATGACCGACATCCGGGACGGAGTGCTCTGGGTCACATTGAACCGCCCCGAAGCCATGAACGCGCTGACTCCCGATGTTCTAACGGGTGTCAATGACGCACTGGACAGAGCGGAAAGCGACGAGGCGATTCGGGTCGTGGTGCTTAGTGGAGCCGGTCGGGCCTTCTGCGCCGGAGCAGATCTCAAGTTCGTCCGCTCCGCATCGGCACTCGGCCCCACGTCGACCGACGCCTTCCTTCGGAACGTGCTGAGAACGATGGAGCGGCTGGAGCGCCTGCCGATGCCGGTGATCGCGGCGGTGAACGGTCTCGCGCTGGCTGGCGGCCTCGAACTCCTGTTGTGCTGCGACCTCGTTGTTGCCGCCCGTTCCGCAAAACTTGGGGATGCGCACGCAAACTACGGATTGCTGCCTGGCGGGGGGGGCTCGGTAAGGCTCCCGAGAAAAATCGGACCCACGCGTGCGAAGTACCTTCTGTTTACCGGCGAATTCGTCGCAGCCGACGAGCTCGTGGCGTCAGGCCTCGTGAACCTCGTTGTGGACGACACCGAGCTCATCCCAGCCGCACAGTCACTCGCTGCGAGAGTCGCGACGAAGAGTCCGCTCGGACTCAGGCGAATGAAGCAGTTGGTGAACGATGGGCTCGATCAGCCCGCCGAGACCGCGCTTCGCCTGGAGTTGCTGGCGTGCGAGGTCCACGCGCATAGCGAGGACATGCGGGAGGGGTTGGCCGCCTTCGCGGAGAAGCGCAAGCCCGTGTTCAGGGGCCGGTGAACTCGGATCGGATCGGTGGGGGCGAGTACGCCCTCTTGACCGCGTCGCGATCGATCGCCTGAGACGCCGTGCGCGGGAGCGAGGGCACCAGCCAGATTTGCTTTGGTCGCTTGTACCGCGCAATTCGCGATGCAACGAAGTCGACCAGGTCGGCAATCTCGGGCTCACAGCCTTGCCTCGGCTCGCAAGCGGCGCATACTATTTCGCCCCATTGCTCGTCGGGCGCACCAAAGACTACTGCCTCTTCGATCTCCGGATGCTCCCGCAGGCAACGCTCGACCTCCGCCGGGTAGACGTTCTCGCCCCCGGACTTGATCAGCTCCTTCTCGGGCGACCGCCCCGCGTACCAGAGGTAGCCCTCTGAGTCGATGCGGCCCAAGTCACCCGTATGATGCCAGCCGGCTCGAAAGCTCGGCTGCTGTTCCGGAGCTAGCCCCCAGTAGCCCCCGAAGACCATCGGCCCCTTCAACACGATCTCACCGACTTGTCCGGCAGGCACTGATCGGCCTTCCTCATCCACGATCCGGAGGACGTTGACCGGGATGGGTCGCCCTGCGCTGCCGATACGATCGCTCGCGGGCGCCATTGCGATGATGCCGGATGTCTCGGTCTGCCCATATCCTGCCCAGAAGCTTGCCCCTGGGCAGGCCTTGTGAAACCCGTCGATAGTTTCGGGTGAATCGAGACCGGTCACGACTCTCAGCGAAGGAAGCAACTCTCCTCGCTCGACACAGATCTTCGTCACTGCAGCGAGCATGGGCGGAAACGTGCCGATCACGCTGCCCTGGACCTGAAGGATTCGATCGACCAGCGACTCGGCCGCGAAGCTTCTCAGCAGGACCGATGCCCCGCCTGCCTGCTGCACGGCAAGGAGCAAGCTGATGCCAGCCAAGTGGAATAGCGGAAGCACGCCGACGTTCACGTCAGCGGATGACAACTGCCACGCAACACTCGCGAAGGAACTCGCACCGAGAACGCCACGGTGAGTCAGCAAAGCGCCACGGGCCCTGCCACCAACTGCAGCGGTGTGGATGATGAGGAAGCCGGCATCGTCGCTCAGTGCAGCCGGCAAGAAGTCCGCCCCATCTTCATACAAGTCGCCCAGCGACAGAGCCCCGGGGCGCGACCCTGCAGACCGAATGACCGAGACCCCCTCTGGCAAGGCGTCCGGCAGGAGCCCTTCGAACTCGGCCGACATCACGACCAGAGAGGGCTTCGTATCGTCCAACACATGCCAAACCTCCTCCCTGGACAGGCGGGTGTTGACAGGAACGAGGATTGCCCCGATGTGCGCTGTCGCCCCCAGCACCTCGACAAATAGGGTCCCATTCGGCAGCAGTGCCGCAATCCTGTCGCCTGCGCGAATGCCACAGCGGGCCAAGCCACCGGCGAGCTGCGCAACCCGCTCGGCGTACTGAGCATGCGTCAGGCTTCGCTCTTCGTCCGTAAAGGCGGCACGGTTGCCGTACAACGTGGCGTTACGCGCCACGAGATCCTGATAGGTGAAGCTTCGCAAACTCATCGATTTCCTCGCCAGGTGTTCAGAGATTGCGTCCGATGATCACCTTCTGAATGTGACTCGTTCCCTCGTAGATCTTCGTGACCTTGACGTCCCGGAAGAGCCGCTCGACAGGGAAATCGTTCACGTAGCCATAGCCGCCGTGTATCTGGATTGCGTCCGAGCAGACCTGCTCCGCAATCTCGCTCGCGAAGAGCTTCGCGATCGATGCCTCTTTTGCGCACGGCACGCCAGCTGCACACAGCCGCGCCGCGTGGATCATGTACTGGCGTGCTACTTCCACCTTCGTGGCCATGTCGGCCAGGTCGAAGCTTACGCCCTGAAGCTCCATGATCGGGCGGCCATAGGCCTCACGCTCCTTCGCGTACTTGATCGCGGCCTCGAGCGCCGCGCCAGCCACTCCAACAGCCAACGCAGCGATCGCGACACGCCCCTCGGAAAGCATGCTCAAGGTATTGCGATAGCCGGCTCCCTCTTCGCCAAGCACATTTGTAATAGGGACGCGCAACCCGTCCAACTGGATCTGGGCCGTGTGCGCCGTGCGCTGCCCCAATTTGTCCTCGACTCTGGAGACGACATACGCAGGGTCGCGCGGGTCCACGACGAAGAGGGTGAAGCCGCGGCTCCCGGCGGACTTGTCGGACTTCGCCATGACAATCGCGACTCCGGCTTCGCTCCCATTCGAGATCCACTGCTTGGAGCCTTTCAGGACATAGTGGTCACCGTCGCGCGTCGCCGATGCACGCATCGCCGACGTGTCGGATCCGGCATGCGGCTCCGAAAGCAGGAACGCCCCGATGGTTTCCCCCTGTGCGATGCCCGGAAGCCAGCGGCGCTTCTGTTCGTCGCTGCCGGACCTGTTTATGGTCAACCCGGCGGAGTTATGCACATGGACGATGGTCGCGACGCCCGCGTCGGCAGCGGCAATGGCTTCAATTGCCAGGCAGTACTCGACGAAACTCGAAGCCGACCCGCCGAACTCCTCCGGAATCATGATGCCCATCAAGCCGACTTCCGCCAGGGCCCGTAGCTCGTTGGTTGGCCAGGCGCTAGCGCGATCTCGCGCGGCAGCCGTAGGTGCGAGCACCTGCGCGGCGATCTTGCGCGCGGACTCTCGTATGAGGTTCTCTTGCTCACTCAGGAATACGGAAGACGTGTCTCTCATGCTCACTTCCTGTGCCAAAGCCAGCGCCAGTCGACGCACGTGGATCCGCCATCTCGTCTAACCAGAGAGGACGGCCTAGGATTTACTCGTTCTTCTATATATTGACTTCCGAGTAAAAGCCACTATAGTTCGCGCCACGCCGAAGTGTCAATGGACGTCGAGGAATCGCACCAGCGCCTGCCCCGAGGGTCGGCGCCGTCCCCCGATCTCCGCTGACGACCGCGCGAGTCTCGCCGCGCTCACGTACAATTCCGGCTTCCTCGTCTGACGCCGACCGACGTCGCGAGCGCCTTCCGGCTCTAGCGTGCCAAGTGACGCGCGAAATCCGAACTCGCCAGACTGCAAAGAGCCATGAAGACCGAAGAGACTGTGAGCGCCCGCAAGCGAAATGCCCCCGCGGCCGGGAAGAAGCGCGCTGACGATCGCCCGCGCTGGAACAATCTGGTCAAGAGCCCGGACGAACAGTACCTGCTGAAGCGACAGGCGGTCATCGCAGAGGCGGTTCGCGCGTTTGGACGAAACGGCTACCAGAACACGTCTCTCGACGACATCGCCGGCAAGTTAAACGTTACCAAGCCGGCCCTGTACTACTACTTCAAGAGCAAGAACGAGCTGCTTTACGAATGCCACAACCTCGCGATGGATATCGGCGATCGCGCGATTGAGCATGCGGAGGCACAGGGCGGTGCCGGTCTGGACAAGCTGACCCGGTTGATCGAGTATTACATTGACAACCTGACCAGAGAGCTGCCGGCGTCAGGAATTCTCCACGAGATGTCCGCTCTGAGGCCCGAGCACCTCAAGAAGATCCTGCAGCGTCGACGCCGCTTCGACGCCCGGATGCGAGAGTTCGTCAGCGAAGGCATTGCCGACGGCACGATACGGCCATGCGACCCGAAGCTGGCCGTTTTCTGGTTCATGAGTGCCATAAATGGCATCCCGCGCTGGTTCAGCCCGGATGGCGACCTCAGCGGGGCGCAGATTGCCGCAGCCTTCGTCCAGTTCCTGGTATCCGGACTGCAGAAGCCCTCCCCAACGCGGAGGCGAAAGTAGGCGAGCGCCTTCCGGCGCCCATCGAGTCACGCCTCGGAACAGCCGAGGAGGGTCGGCTCATTCTGGCCGACCCGAGCGACTGACGGTGCTCCTCAGGTTGCCGTTGACTAAATCGGCAACGTAACGAGGGAACTGTCAGCCTTCCGACCTGATCACCTGAAGGTGATTATCCAACGTCGGCGAAGAGCAAGTGACGCGCATGTTCCCGTGCCTCAAGGTACTCGGCCTCGATTTCAGCTACAAGTCTTTCGACTGAGTCGACCCCGGCTACTGCAGACACGGTATGACCCGCACTCCAGAGGTCCACCCATCGCTTCGGTCCTCGCATCTCCGACGAATACGCGCTGAAGAGCTCGCGAGCGCGCTCCCGGGAAACCGGCATCGCGACCTCCTCCGGGTCCAGGTCGCAGGCAACCAGAGAGGGCCGGAGGAAATTTGCGTCGAGGCCGCTGATGCCGCGCGTCAGGGCGACATCATCGATCTCACTGCGCACCAGCATGCCCTTGTACCCCGACGAGGCCAAGCTCTCAGAAGTGGCAATGAAGCGCGTGCCCATTAGACCTAGATCACACCCCAACGCCTGCGCTGCCCATAACGCCCATCCGTCTGAGATCCCGCCGGCCAGAACCAGCGGTCCGGCCCACATCTTACGCACGGCCCGAACGAATGACATCCCATTGGCCCAGCCGGTTTGCCCTCCGGCACCGGCGCTCAGCAGGACCAAACCGTCCGCCCCCGCTTCGATCGCCTTCTCAGCGTGCTTGAGGGACGCCACGTCAGCCAGGACGAGGCTGCCAATATCGTGAAACTTCTCGACGATCGCCGCCGGCGATCCCACGCTGGCAAGCACCATCGGCACACGGTGCTTCAAAAGCACTTCGACATCCGCCTCGAGGACTTCCGGATCAGAGCGCATGATGATATTTGGGCAAACGGGCGCTACGGGCGTCGCCGACTCTATACAAGCTTGCTCAATCTCAGTCAGCCATTCATCCAGCCTCTCCGGCGTTCGCGCGCTGGGCGTAGGGAATGAACCGATAACGCCACTAAGGCAAGTCGCCGACACCAACTCCGGCCCTGATACATGCAACATTGGCGCCGCAATGAGCGGAATCCTCAGGTTTCTCGTCAAGCTCTCAGGGAACGACACCTTAGCCCTC
>JBFXHW010000122.1:0-8002 GCA_050176605.1 Sphingobium sp.
GCCTGCTCGTGCTCCTTTGGACGAGCACACGCATCTCGGCGGCCACATGAGCTTGTTGGAACTGTTGGCAACAGTGCTGGCATTCTCGGCGCCCGTTGCAGTCGTTTCGGGGTTCATACCGTTCGTGATCGTATCTGCCGGCGCGGGAGCGCCCGCGGTGTTCCTATGCGCGATGCTGCTGCTGCTGACCTTCGCTGTCGGTTTTACCAGGATGACGCGGTTCTTTCCCCGACCCGGGGGCTTCTACGCCTATGTTACCGCGGGTCTGGGGAAGGAGGCAGGCCTGGGTGCCGCAATGCTCGCCATACTTGGCTACCTCCTTCTTGGCTTCTGCACACTGCCCTTCTTCGCGATCAACGTTGACGCGCTCGTGCGCGGGTTGTTCGGCGGCCCTGCCATTCCCTGGTTCGTCTATGCCGGGATATGCGGTGCGGGGAGCGGCCTCTTGTGCTACTTCCGGATCGACTTGTCGGCAAAGGTTCTGACCGCGGTGATGGCGGTGGAGACGCTCGTGGTCGTGATTTTCGACCTGGCGGTCCTGCGCAGCGGCGGCCCCGAGGGGATTTCGCTGGCTCCGCTGAGCTGGACCTCGATGGCGTCGGGATCAGTGGGTATTTCGATCCTCTTCGCGGTGACGTGCTTTCTGGGTTTTGAAGCGACAGCCGTCTTCAGAGACGAGGTTCGCGATCCCGACCGCACCGTTCCGCGCGCGACCTATCTCGCGGTGCTGCTGATCGGACTATTCTACGCCTTTTCCGCCTGGATGACGGTGACCGCATTCGGCGTTTCGCATGTTGGAGCGACGGCCAAGGCCGACCCCGCGGGCATGTTCCCCGTCGGCATGGAGCTATATGTCGGACGTATCGCCCGCGACGCGCTTCACGTCCTGCTGGCGACGTCGCAGTTCGCCGCCGTCCTTTCCGCGCAGAACATCCTTGCGCGGTACGGGATGAGCCTGGGAATCGATGGTGTGTTCCCGCGCATCCTGGGCCGTGTTCATCCACGGCATCAGTCGCCCTACATCGCCTCTACGGCCATCAGCCTTACCTGGCTGCTGCTCGGGGCGGTGTTCGTGCTGATGCAGATCCCCCCCGACCTCCTCTATGCGCGCGTTGCCGGCGTGGGCGGTTTCGCCATCCTTATTCTGATGCTCGTCACGAGCGCGGCGATCATCGCTTTCTTTCATCGCCGCGACGGAAGGCGTGCTGCCCATCTGGGCACCACGCTGGTGGCTCCGGTCGTGGCTACAATCGGCTTGGGTACAATTGTCTATCTAGCAACTATCCACTTCACGCTGCTGGTGGGTGGAGCTCAGGAGGGAGCTACCTTCCTCGTGGCAATGACGATCGCCGTCTTCGTAGCCGGAGCAGGTTATGCTCGGCTGTTGCGGCATTCGAGGCCTGCCACATATCAAAGCATTGGTCGCCAAGTCGTCTGAAGCCAATTACGGCCATTTGCAGTCTGTCCATGATGGCGAGGTCGCCGGGTCGTGGTTCAGGCACTAGCACGTTGATCAGATAGGCCTCCAACCAATCGCCGTCTGTTGGCCGCCGAGGACCGCTGGTGCGACCATCCGGGTCATGCGCACGTCGGCGACGAAGTTGGAGATCCTGCGTTTGGAAAGCGGGAAGTCCATCCAGGCGGCCTCCAACGCTAGCCCGGCGGATTAATCAGGCCAACCGCGGAGAGGGGTCAGGCGTTGTGCAAGACGCTCTAGCCATCCTCAATTACCCCTTGCCAATCGGCGGATCGTTGACCGAGGCCACGATCCTGCTGATCGTAACTCCTGGAACTTCTCTGGATGGGGTGGCGCTTTCCCTTTTATTTCGGCGCGCGAAGCCCGAGTTTTACTCGCGAATCGGCCGCAAAGCGCGCTAGAATCGATCGGCGCATCGACCGGGTTAGCGCAACACCGGCCAGACGGTCGCGCCATTGTCGATTACATACTCCGCGCCCGTGATGAAGCGGGCCTCATCCGAGGCGAGAAAGGCAACGAGGTTCGCAACATCCTGCGGCAAGCCGTTGCTGCCGAAGGGCAGCACCCCGGTGGCCTTGATCTGCGCGGCGCATTCGCGGTCTTCCGCCTCCCGCTGCAGCGACGTTTCGATGCCCCCGGGATGCACCGAGTTGCATCGCACCGGATAACCCTTGACGTGGCATTCCACGGCAATCGCCCGCGTCATGGAACGCACCGCGCCCTTGGCCGCGCAATATGCGAGATACTGATGATATCCCAGATGACTGGCGGTGGATGCCATGATGACGATCGCGCCGCTCGCACTTTTTCGCAGGAGCGGCAGCATGTGCTTGCAGCCCAGGAAGACCCCTTCGGCCATGACGTTGTTCACGCGCCGGAAGTCTTCGAGACTGGTTGCCTCCAGATCGGCGACCAGCAGAAAGCCCGCGTTGTTCACGAGAATGTCGAGCCGACCGAAGCGTGCTTCGATCATTCGCGCGGTGTCCGCCCAATCGGAGTCGGATCCAACGTCGATAACCCAAGCGTCCGAAACACGGCCGGCCGCAACGCGTGCGCGCAGTTCGTCCCGTTCGGCAACAATGACGCAAGCCCCCTGCTGCGCGAACAGGCGGCAGCATGCTTCGCCGAGACCCGAACCTCCACCTGTCACCAGCGCGACCTTGCCGCTGAATCGTGCCACCAGGCAACACTCCAAAAAGGATTCAGAACCGTGACTGATCGAGCGCGGTCAGAGGACTTGCCACACCAACGGCAGCGACTGGATCGTCACTTCCGATCCGCGCTCCTTGAGCTCGGCGTCCGGGCTGATGGAATAGTCCGGAATCAACCGGTGGAATTCCTCAAGCGCGACGACTAGCTGTGTCCGCGCCAAGTGCATTCCTATGCAACTATGCGCGCCGAGGCCGAAGGAAAGATGCGCGGCCGGCTTGCGATCAAGATCAAAAGCGTCCGGGTTTTCGAAACGCTTGGGGTTGCGGTTGGAGGCATCGTTCAGGGCGTAAATCATGTCGCCCTTCTTCAAATCAACGCCGTGCCAGTGTACGTCCTGGCCGACCTTCCGACCGACACCCCAGATGACCGTATAGTAGCGGATCGATTCTTCTACCGCGGCAGGAATCAGCATAGGATCGGCAAGCACCCGCTGCCGGTCCTGCGGAACCTTGGCCATGTGGTAGAGCAGCCAGCCAAGCTGTGCTCTGATCGTCTCCATCCCCGCGACAACGTAGATCAAGCCTATCTGGCGGATTTCATCATCGGTGAGGAGCCGATCTTCCACCAGTTCGGTGGTCAGGTAAGTGTAGAAGTCGTTTTTACTGTCAAGCGGTCTGGCGCGACGCTCCGCGATCATCTGGTCGGTCACCGCATGGATGGCCTCGACGGCAGCGTCCATGGCCGCGGTGCCACCGGTCTCGCTGGCTTCGAGACCGCTGAAGCCTCGCGTGAAGTCGTTGATCGCCTGCATCAGCTGCGGGGCGACCGACATGGGCATGTTGGCCGCGCGAAGCAGGCTGTTGATCGGGAGGAGCGCGCAGAAATCCCACGCCGCTTCGACCTTCCCCACATCGCCGAACCCTTCGACAAGATCGCGCGCCGATTGGCGCAACAGCGGCTCGAGCTCCTTGACCCGCGCTACCGAGAACCAGGGAGCAAGGAGGCTGCGGTACTTGCGGTGATGGGGCGGATTGACATTGAGCGGGAGCAGGATGTGCCGTGGATCCGTCTCGGGCTCCACCGCCATAACGGAATCGGTCGTGAAGATTTCCGGCTTTAAATATACTTCGCGCACCAGTTCCTGCGCAGTGACCACCCAGAACCCCTGCGCGAATTCGTTGACCCAGATTGGCGTGCCCTCGTCACGCAGTTCGATCGCCTTTTGACGATAGCTGCCGCACGGCCGGATCTTCGCATAATCGAAGTTCATGACCGGACACCCGTGTCCCCGCTCTACAATGTCAACCATTCGTCACTCCCTGCGTGCCTATTAAAAACCATTGCAACATCTGAACGTTCGAGCAGAACTTCATTCCGCAAGGCCGGCGAGCAATTGCGTGCGTAACCTGTCCCATGCCGCCGCATCCGACTTCTGCCACTTAGGCCCCAGAACGCTGCGTACGACATCAGCCAGTGCCGTAAGAAAATCGGCGTAAAAACCGAGGTCGATCGCACCGTAGCCGGCGTGATCCTCCCGCACCGAGCGGAGCAATTCCGGCATGTAGGACTGACCCGATGCCTGATCGACCACCACGTCGATAACATAGGCCAGCATACGTCCCTTCGTGACCTCCCCTGCTTCGGACCCGGCTCCGAACATTGCCTCTGCTTCTGGGCGGATTGCAAAAAACTGGTCGTAAACCGCAGCAGTGATGTCACCATGGCCCGCGCAGATCTCGAGTTGACGAAAGATCCGCGCGGCATCGTCTCGCCCCTCGCCTGCGATTTCAGAACGTGGCTGTGGGGCGGTCACGAAAATCAACTCTGCGCGGCTAGCAGTTCACGACCAGAAGTCGTCGATGGCTCCCTGGTCGCCATCGTACATGCGACAGGTCGTGATCTTGTCATCGCTAATGGTGTAGACCACCAATTTGTCGGTAGAGATCTTGCCTTTGCCTTCGCGCTCCATCGTTTCGTGGACGATCACGACGATGCCGTCGTCCCCGGCGAGAAGGATATCGGGTTCGCCCGACACATGCCACCGACCGTCGGTCATCTTGATGACCGGTTGGACCCACCGGTCATGCAACTCCTGCTTGCCGTGGAACACCCCTGCCAAGGCGCTGTGGCCCGCCTGGTAAGCCTTGAAGTCGTCAGAATAATAGCTTTCGCCTTTCTCGACATCACCGGCCGCCCAAGCGGCGAAATAGTCCATGATCAATTGTCGGTTGTGCTCTGCCTTGCTCATCTCGAATTCCTCGTACCCTGCGAAGTCGTATTTTATAAATGAACGTTCGTTATAGGCTATGCTGAAAGCCTCATCGTGTCAATCGCGGGTTCGACCCGTAGTTTCGCTCCGCGACGCCAGGCCAAGTCCAGCCTGAGGGGGATCCGCGCGAGCTGGGGCGCCTGTCAATTTGCACCACTTCTCGAACTCTTCCAGCATGGCAGCGGGCCAGAGCGCCGCCCGCCGTCGCCCGGCGTCGAAACAAAGCGCCAAAAGTTCGACGCTGGTCGCCTGCCTGTCCTCGCAGACCAACGAATGCGTGATCCACAAGCGCCGATGATCAAACCGGGTGACCAGCGTGTGGACGGCAACATGCTCCCCGAGCCGCAGCTCACGGAAATAGCGGGCGTGAACCTCCACCATGACGAGCGCTATGGGCGAGGTGGCTGAAAAGGGCGGCCCTCCGACGGCATCCCAGAACAGCACCGTTGCATCATCGGCCACCCGCTGGTGCTGCAGGAAGCTGACATGATCGAGTTCGTCGAGCCAGTCGGGTCCAACCACGGTTTCAAACATCCGCTTCCCGAACTGCTCGACCATATGTCACTCCACCTTTTCGAACACGGGCAGCGTGATGTCGCTTCCGGCGACAGGCTCGAAAGCCACACGTACGGCGTCCCCGCACTGCACCGACAATGCGCTGTCCCCAACGATATTGGTCAGCATCTGCACGCCCTCGTCGAGCCTCACGACGGCGACGACATACGGAACCCTGTCCACGAACGGCGAAGCAGCAGAACGCTTCTGGATCGAATAGCTGTAAACCGTTCCGCGACCGCTCGATTCCGACCATCCCAGGTCATCGGACAGGCAGGCGGGGCAATATTGCTTGGGGTTCATGATCTTGGTCGAGCACTGGTTGCAGTGCTGGATTACCAGCCGTCCCTCACGAGCGGCGTCCCAATAGGGCTTGCTCCAGGCGGTCGGGCGCGGAACGGGCCGACTGATCGTTTGATCGCTCATCGTGCTTCCCTCGAAAGAATGGTGATATGGGAATCCATCCAGGTGCCGCCCGACCCGGACTCGGCGGCATTGACCGCGTCCTTGACCTGTCGCTCCCCCGCCTTGCCCATCAATTGGCGCGCAGCCTCGACCATCAGGGAGACACCGACCCCGGCGGCCGTATGACCCTGCGAGATCGCGCCGCCGGTTGTCGTCATCGGCATCTTGCCACCGGGCAGCGTATGGCCGGCAGCGATGAACTTACCGGCGCGCTCCCCCTCGCACAGACCCAAGGCATCCATCGCGAGCAGCGGCATGACGGAGTAGGCATCATAGAGTTCCGCGACGTCGATGTCCTTGGGCGATAGGCCGGACTGGGCATAAGCCTGCTTTGCCACCTCCGGGAACGCAAGGAAGGCAAGGTCCTTTTCCTGCGACACGGAATAGTGCGTGACCAGCGATGCCGCGCCGCGAACATATACCGGTGTGGACGTGATATGCGGCGCATCATCCGCACGCGCGACGATATAGGCGCTCGCTCCGTCGGCCCACAGGCTCATCGTCTTCGGCCGCAGCGGCGTACAGACATGATCGCTGCGCATGACGTCCTCGACCGTGATCGGGGTCCGGAACATCGCGTGGGGGTTTAGGACACCCCACTGGCGAAGCGCGACAGCGACAGACGCCAGCTCTTCCTCGGTCGTGCCGGTCTCGTGCATGTAGCGCTGGGTGATGAGTGCGACCGCCGTATTGGCGTTGTGCCCATAGGGCGCCTCCCATTCCTCGGAAATGCCCAGGGTCGCGAAGAGGTCGATACCCTGCTGCATGCTCGTGGAACCGAACTTGTCGGAATGCACGACCAGCACGTTGCGGACCGCGCCAGAGGTCACAAGCGCGGAAGCGACTTTCAGCGTCGCAGAGCCGCTGGCGCCGCCCGCCATGACTTGCGCGTTCAACTTTGCCGATCGCAGCATCCCCAATTCCTCGCACAGGCGCGAGAAGATCAGATCCGTGTTGAAGTGCCGCGATCCCACGACGACGCCAATCGGCATTACGGCGTCGATATCACGGGGCGACATGCCGGCATCCAGGATCGCTTGCCGGCAGGCCGTGACCGCGGCTTCCGTCTCGGTCCTGTCCGGAAAATTGCCTGTCGGCACTTCCCCGGTGCCAACGATCGCTGCTGTGGTCTTCATGCTGATGTCCTCATTCGATCGACCCCCGCAGCCGCCGCGGATGCGCCGGCTTCAGACTTGGCCTTGTAATCGTGCACAAGCTTGTAGGCGCCGGGTACGTCGGTGTCGTAGTTGAAGAACCATGCGCCCAGCATTTTCCGGGGAGTGAAGGGCCCGAAAGGATCGGCGATCGTGGAATTCCAGCTTACGAGCGCGCGCCCCCGGCGCCGTTCGTCGGTCCCGAGCGAGCTCTGGCGAAGGCGCTTCTTGTTGTCCGTGGCCAAGAGCTGCGCAATGTCGGGCTCTCCCTCCCCGGTGAAGTGCGGGATCAACCGCAGGCTGAGGGTCGGCAGGCTGACCTCGGCGAGCATCTCGGATTCCTGATCGTCCTCTTCAATGAAGGAGAGCGTCAACATGCAATGGTCCGCGGGGCGCTCGGCGCGGAATATCCATTGTCCGCTCTCCTGGCGCAGTGACATCTTCGCCATTTTCTTAGGAAAACCCCAAAGTTCCCGACCGGATGCCGTCGCCTTCTCGCTGTCGGTGTACATGGCGACGCAGTACATGAACCGCTCGCCCTTGAAAGTCACCCGCACGTAGAGCCAGAATTCGTTATAGCAGCCGAAGGCGCTCTGGGGGTAATGGCTCGCCGTGATGAGCGCGAGCGGTTCGGGATCGGCAACCTCCACGCCGGGCGGCAGGAAATCCTCGATGCCCGTGCCCTCCGCGGTGAACACGACAGTGATGCTGCGCGCGTCCCGATAGGGATAGGGCGGCCGCCCGTAGAGCTGCCCCGGCCCATATGGCTGGGAGAAGCAGAACTTGGAGAATTCGGCGATTGTTGTCATTTCAAGACTTTCGTTCTGGACTTGCCGGCAAATGCCTCCGGTATGATCCTGCTGGAGAATAAATTCTCGCATCTTCCACACTGCCGACCGGATAAGGCCGTCTAGTCATGAGACAGGCCTT
>JBFXHW010000123.1:0-7951 GCA_050176605.1 Sphingobium sp.
TCTGGCATGGGGCTGCGATCGAGCACGGACTGGAGGAAGCGGTCGAGAATCTCGGCGACGCTCCGGGCATTGTCGGCGAGGCGCTCTCGCAGCCGTGATGGAGCGCGTTCCCGATTGTCCAGTTGACGTTCGATAGAACGATCCCGATGCTCCCGCCGAGAACGCTCCTGCTCTTCCCGGCCCTCTCGCAGCCGGTCGCCGTGCCGGCCAGCAAGCCCCTTGCGCGTATCGCGCTCCAACCGGCCAAGCCCTTCGAGCGCTGACGTCTTCTCGCCCGAGCGCTGCTCCAGCTTTTGCGCCAGGCGCTGAGGATCTTCGGTCCAGAGCTTTACACCGTAGCGAGCGCGCGTGATGGCAGTGTAGTAGTTCTGCCCGTTGACCAGTCCGGATTCGACCGGGGCGAGCACATAGGCGCGATCATAGGTTTTCGACTGCGCCGAATAGACGGTCTCGGCATAGCCATGGTCCCAGGTCTTGTGCTTGTCGAGATCGACGCGCTGCTCCCGGTTTTCGCGATCCCAGCGAATGGTCGCAATCGCGCCGTCGAGCCGTTCGACCGTCCCGCGCTCGGCGTTCTTGAGCTGGAGGTCCTTGTTGACCAGGCGCCACTGGATGCGGTCGCCTTGCGCCAGATTGCGCTCCTCCTGGTTGAAGACGTTGATCTGCCGCGCCTTGCCGAGCCTGGGATCCCAGCGGATGATCCGGCCATGTTCATCGACCAGGCGGACGATCTGACGGCCATTGGCGTCGCGGCCGACCCCGAGGACACGATATTCGGTGTCGCGCGCAATCCCCAGCCCCGCCATATCGCGCCCGAAAGTCACGACCTGGCCGCCGGAGTAAAAGCGCGCATTGTGCTTTTCCTGTTCGGTCATGCCGCTCGGAGTCAGCACCTGAAGACGCGTGTCTTCAGCGGCGACCACGCCTTCCCGTTTCAGGGTTTCGCGGATCTGGGTGTTGACGATCAGACGGGTCGCATTTTCGAGGACAAGGATATTGGTGTTGGCGCGGTTCTCAGGCTTGAGCCGTGTCCATTCCGCGACCAGCATTTCGGCGAGTTTTTCGGCATCGACGCCGCTCACCACCTTGTCGAGACTGGCAAGCGATCCTGCATAATTGCCGACCCGCGCCTGAGTAACCGCCGCCTTCATCGTCCGAGTCTGCTGGCGCATCGATTCGGTCAGCTGAGCCGTCGACATCCCCAATTTCTGCATCAGCCAGAACGGCTTTCCCTGCTCGATTGCGCCGGTCTGCTTGTCGTCACCCAGCAGGATCAGGCGCGCGCCGGTCTTCCGGCTGATATCGAGCATCCGCAGCGCCTGGCGATTGCCGAGCTGCCCGGCTTCGTCGAGCACCAGCACGTGCGATGCGGTGATGCCATAGCCGCCCCCAACCAGCAGACTCGCAACGGTGCGCGACTCGATCCCGGCGGTCTGTCCCAGATTGGCTGCTGCCGATGAGGTCGGCGCGATCGCGATCAGCGTGGCTCCGGGTTCCGCCGCTTCATCGAGCGCCTTCACCAGTGTCGACTTGCCGGCGCCCGCCACACCATGAATTGCCGTCACCCGATCGGTGGAATGCGCGACATGAACCAGCGCCTGCTCCTGCGCGGGCGTCAGGCCGCTGCGTTCGAGCACCGGGATCAGCCGGTCGCCGCCTGCAATGGGCCGGGCGTCGTCGAGGGCGAGCGCAAGGTGGAACGACAGTCGCTGCTCAAGCCACGCGCTGCGGCGGCTGGTGCGGCCTCTTGTGGGAACCTGATCCCCGGTCTGTTCCCTTGTCGAGAGCAGCTTGCGCTGCTTTTCATGGCCTTCGAGACGCGGGTGCACATCCGACAAGCGAACCTCGCCGACATGGCTGGCGAGCCCTAATCTCAACATCCTGCCCAAATTGTTGACCGCCTCGCGCGTTTCGGCCTGACGGATACCGAAGAGCGTCGCACGCGCTGCGGTCGCGGCCTCGACGGAGAGTTCCCTCTCCCCTTTTTCCTCCGCTTGGCCCCTGATCTCGGCCAGCGTTTCACCATGACGCTCGGATATTTGGGCCCATTGGGCATGAAGCGTGTCGAGGCCGGTCTTCTCCTTGGCCGGGCGTGTCGCATAGAAGGATTTCCGGCGCGCGGCCTGCCCGGTCAGGCCATGTTCCTTCGCGTGGGCATCGATCTGCTCGGCGCGCTGCGAGAAGTCCCGGATGAGCCCTGCGGGCACACCGCGGATTTCGAAAAGCCCCGAACGCGGGTCGGAGGTGATCTCATAGCCGAGCTCGCGCAGGCGATGGGCCAGATCATTGCGATAGACCTGGCCGGCCACCATCTGCTCAGCAAACATCGCCCGGGTTTCGAGGCTCGCCATCTGACCCCCGTCTTCCCGGTTGGTCATGTTCATCACGACCACATGGGTATGGAGATGGGGATCGAGCTCGCGGCTCGCATGTTCTGTGAAGCGCGCGAAGATGAGTCGGCTGGTGGTTTCATGGACGATCCTGCCATCGTCACGGCGGCGCAGCGTTGCATGCTCCTCGAGATAATCGAGCGCGGTCCCGACCGCTTTTTCGTGAGCGGCGATGATGCGTTCGTCCCCGGCCACCAGCGCCATAACCGATACCGATTTGGGTGCATTGACCGCGAAGTCCCAACCCGGATGATGCTCGATCTTGCCGTCCCGCCGATGCCGGCCGAGCTGCTGCTCGCCGACCTTCCCGGCGAGCAGTTCATTCAAGACGCCGGGAACGACTTTGCCTTCCAGACCCAGCTCGCGAGCGATCGCCCCGCCCCATTCGCTCTGCTCGTCGGTCCCTTTGGTGTAATAGTCGCCGACCGTATAATAGCGCGATATGTTGCCGGGCGTGCCCTTGAGACGGCGGGGATGGATCATGCCGGTTTCGCCCGTTCACGCGGACCGTCAGCCCGGCCATGCTGCACGAGATCCGACTTGATGTCGCCCTGGCGTACCGCGAGAATATCCCAAAGCGCGCGCGGCGGGACTGGAAGCTCCCCGTCAGTCGAGCTAAGAATGGCGTCCAGCTCGGCTTGCGAGGGAGCACGCGAGCCTGGGCCGGACCCGGAAGGGAAGAGGTCGCTCTGTCGGCCGTCCGCCTTCCCCTTTGCAGGTTTCGCCTTTTCTGTTTTCTCTGTGTCGGGTCTGGCGCCGTCCTCCTCGACAGGAGGCGTCCGGTCTTCTTTGGGCTGCTTCTCCAGTTCTTCGCGGACCCTGGATTCGACACGCGCGAGTTTCGCGAGCTCGTCGGCCTGGGGCGAGCGAAAGGGCGGCGCCGTTCTTTCGAGAAAGGCGTCGGCGCAGGAGGCGAGGTCGTTATATCGGTCCTCAAAGCGCACCACCGGCAGATTGCGGCCGAACCGCAAATAGCCTGACAGGTTGGGCAGGTTGGTAACCTCGGTGTGCATGACCAGCGGGCGGGTTACCTGCATGCGCGAGAGGTTCACCCCGTCGCGCATATCATTGACGCCATAGGACATGCCCTCATTGGCTTCGACCTGCTCGACCTGCCCCAAATTTTCCGAAACATGCTTGGCCGTGGGCGTATCGTTCGCGCGCAGCGCCACCCAGGTCGAGCAATAGCCGGTGATCGCGGCGGCATCCTGAATGCCGTAAGTGGCTTCGAGCTGCGGGTAGCTCTGGAACCCCAATATCCCGCAGCCCCCATATTTGCGGGCGCGGGCGAGGAAGTCGGAGAGCGAGGGCAGCTTCTGGAGCGTCGGCAGCTCGTCGACGACGCAATAGAGCCGCCGGTCGCGGTCGGGCGCGAGGCTCATGATCGCCGAGATGGCGATATCCAGCCAGACCGTGATCAGGGGACGGAGCGAGGGGAGCTGGTCAGCCTTGACGGTGATGAAGAGCCAGCTTCCCTCCTGCCCTTTCTCGACCCAGTCGCGGATCGATAAGCCATCCTCGGTGTCGTCGAGATAGGCGAAGCTGCGCATCACCGAGGCGAGTTCAGCCTGGATGCTTGCAGACGTGCGCTCCCCTTCGGTGGAGATGAAGGCGGCCGCATCGGTTCCGCTCACGAAGGCGGCAAGGTCCTTGAGCTTGGAGCGCAGCAGCCGGTCGAGCAGCACCGAAACGAAGGTGTGCTTCTGTTTGGCGAGCTTGCGCAGCACCGCCACCAGCGTCCCGCGCGCGGCCTTCGCCCAGAAGGGATCGCCCGATTTGGCTGGGATCGTGGACTCGGCAATCTGATCGTAATGATAGTCGCGCGGGACATCGACCCAGGGTGACCAGCGGGCGGTGCGTTCATCGAGTGGATTGAGCAGCGTGTCGATGCCCGGGCGGTAGAATTTCTCGACGAAGGTGCCGGCGGTGTCATAGACGATCGCCCGTTTGCCCTCCTTGCGGATGCCCGCGAGCATCTTGACGATGAGATTGGTTTTGCCCGTACCGGGCGCACCGCACAGGAGCACATGCTCTGGTTCGAACGCCCGCGGCACGGGCACGCCGCCGATGACGAGCGATCCCTTTTTCTGGCGCCAGAGCGCCCGCTTGATCTGCCGGACGGTGCCGAAACGGGCACCGCGCAGATACTCGTTGGAGCCGAGCCCCTTCCCTGTCCGGGTGAAATAATACCAGGCCCAGAAGAGCGCGCCGAGCGCGAACAGACCCGAGATCAGGGCGCCATGAATGAGGATGACTTCGAAATTATGGAGCGTCTTTTTCGCGAGACTGGAGGCGAGCAGCCAGTCGGCCGAAGTCCAATATTGCTCCCCCGACGGGGTCCTGAAGAGGACCGGGTCGTTGGTCCCCGGCGCGGCGTCCGCCTTGAAGCTCGCCTCGACGATCTTGGTGAGGACGAAGCGTTCATAGGCGGATGATTTTTCGAGCGCATACCAAATGATCCCCATCACCCAGATCGCCAGCGTCGCGATGCCGGTCTGGAACAGGACCTGGGTGGTCATGCGCAGGTTGTGGACGATGGCCTGGCCGCCCCGCGTCCAGGAGCCGAGCGTGTCGTTGCGGAAGATGCTCATTGCGCACCTTCCTCTCCGAGCAGGCCCCGCTCGCCGAGCATGCCGCGCGCATCGGCCATCCCCCGCTCAAGGGCCTTGGGCGACTGTTCTCCGGTAACCGTGGCGAGGATCGAGAGGATCTGGATAGAGATCGCCAGGATCTCATCCTGCGAGGAATAGATATAGCGTCCCTTGGGGTCGGCTGCCTGGCCGAGGACGGACCGGACGAAGTTGGAAAGGGAAAGATCAGCGCCTGCGGCGCGGCGGGACAGTCGCTGGTAGAGGTCGGGTTCGACCCGAACGCTGATTCGATGCATCATGGCACTCCATCAAAGGAGCCCTGATGCCGGATGTCGTGAAGCACGCCCTTCATAGCGCAAAGTGGCAGAAATCTCAACAAAAACAGCGTGGGTGCCATGGCACCCGGCCGAAAATCGCGGAATTGTGCGGGTTTTGGCGGTCGAAAACTGCGCCAGGGTGACATGGGTGCCAGAAAATGCGCGATCCGGCACCCATGGCACCCTGCGCAAGCTATTGATTAGGCGTGATTATCAGGCCGCAGCACCCGTGCGTACGGTGCATTACAAACGGCCTTGCGCCGTGCGTCCTTCCTGCGTAGCGCCCCGCGCGCTGCGTTGCCTCGTGCCGGAAGGCGCGGGGCTCCTGCGATGGCATATAATCGTCTTCATCGCTTCACCTTATGGATGTTCATTTGGTAAGATTGCGATTGGCTTTGAGCTTGGTCCGGGTTACATGCCCCGCGCGACCCGAGAGGATTTAAACGTCCTCGATTCTCGACCCGGCGACTCTGGTTGCCGGGTCTTTTTCATGCACCTCGTCTTGCATTACCGACCGCATGTTGGGATAATGATAGCTGGCGGGCAGACCTCCCTTTGAAGGAGTAGATCATGCCCAGAATGACCGACCGGGAACGGCTCGCCAAGATCGAAGCGCACCAGCGCAAACTTGCCGAGGAAGCGGAGCGGACCAGACAGGCAGTGCGCGCGCATTATGGATCGATCGTTGCCGATGTTGCCGTCGAGACGCTGACCGAGCGGGAGTTTCGCGACATCCTCAATCATATTGTCCGTCTCGGCGGAACGGCCGCGATCTCCGCATTGAAGGCGCAGCCAGCCTCGCCATAACAACCAAAGTGGGCGCCGGAACGGCGGCCCTGCGACGAGCACGGCGAAGGCCGCGCGCAGGAGGCCGCTGCGGCAGATGAGACCGCAGCGCATCGCCGCGCGACGGACCCCTTGGGGTCCCTGAGCGGGGCGATTTCTCCCCACGCCAAAAGAAAAAAAGGGGGAGCAGCCCGGTCGCCCGAGCCGCCCCCTCCTGTGGTTCGGTCATGCTGCTCCGCGCCGTTGGTCGTCTGCCCGGAAGAAGTGCGCGGGTACACCCTCAGCCCGGATCATCCGCGCGAGATGGGATTGGAGGCCCGACCCCTCGCACACCACCGCCTCCACCGGGCGGAGCGCGAGAAGCTGTTCGTTGCGGGCGAACCCCGCGCGTTGCCCGAGCCTGCGGTTGAGGGTGAAGGCGATGAGCGGCGTTCCGGTCCGGGCCGCCCAAGCAGCCGCTATCGCGTCACACCCCTTGTTCTGCGCCGTGGTCGCCAGCACCATCGCCGGAATGCGCGCGCGGATCGCATCGAGCGTCTCGGTAAGCTGCGCATGATCCTCCCAGTTCTGTCCGCCCGAGAAGATCACGATCGGACCTTGCGGGCTGTGCGCCTCGGCCCTGCGCTGGCGCCGGGCGGCGAGAAAGTCGGTCGCGGCAATCACCGAGGCGGTGCGCTTGGCCGATACCAGCGATCCGCGTGGCGAGGACCAGGGCCTGCCCGTTTCGGCATGGAAGGTGGAGGCGGCGTGATCGCGCATGCAGGCGACCGCCTCGCGCGCCTCGTCGAGCGACTGGCAGATCGTCTGGGCGTCTTCCAGCTCGCCCATCATCACCTCGCTGCCGTCGGCATCGCGGATCAGTTCCTTGACCTTGCAGGCGGCCTTGTCGGCCTCGGTGTCGAGCTGGTCGGCTACCCGATGGAAGCTGTGGACAATCCCCCAGGCCAGCCGGTCGGCGATGGGTTCAAGGCGGCTGTCGTGCAGGACGTCGAAGAGCGTGCGCACCAGCATTTCGGTAGCGAGCTGGACTTCCATCGGGTCCGGCATTCCGCTGTCGGTGACGTCGTGCGCCGAACCGATGCGGAAGCCCTCGACGGTTTCGGTGAAGGCGCCCGCAAAAGCATCGGACGGCTGGGATGTCTCCTGCGCGAGAAGATCGGCGATCTCGGAGAAGGAGCGGACGGTACGGATCATCTTGGTCATTGGAACCTCCTGACAATGGAAAGAGGTTCCCTCTCCGGCACGGGCTCCGGGCGACGGGGTCAAGGATCGCGAAGCGACCGCGCAGCGGCGATGGGGGTCACGATTTTGTGCAGCAAAATGGTGGGGCCCCGTCGTCCTTGAGGCCGGCGCTGACCCCGTGCCACAATTGGACGACTTGAGAGAAGAGAGGAGTGTTTCGAATCGGGGGCTCGATGCCCCCGATTCAAAATCTGCTTGGGCACACCCTTCCCCCAGATTGCGTTCCCCGGCTCTTCCGCATGCTTGATCTCACGGCCGTGTTTCCGCTTGCCCAAAGTTCGGGACAAAAGCGGCGCGCTCTCCTAAGACAGTCTCATGATGAGTGAGAATCAACAAACAGTTGGACGGGAGGAGCGACCGAGCAGAAAAGCGGTACGGGGAAGAAACGATCGTGCCTCGCGCACAATTCTTGCTTCGCTGCACATGCTGTTCCGGGCTTTCATCGATGAGGAGATCATGGCGGCCTGGCGCGCGCCGGAGGGAATGCACGCGCGGTTCGAGCACTTCGATCCGCGCATTGGCGGCGGCTACCATATGGTGTTGCGCTATGAGGGCGAAGACAGTCATAAACTGGGCAAGACGCGGCCGGGTGAGGATGAGGTCATCGTCACCTTTCTGGAACTGC
>JBFXHW010000124.1:0-7877 GCA_050176605.1 Sphingobium sp.
AAGAGCTAAATCTTCGCGCAATCATATTGCAACGCAACATACATCGGCCTGACTCACTTTGCTGCCATAGCGTGCGGCAAGGGGACGCACCATGCGGTGTCATATACGATATGCTTTGCTGGTGCTGCTTGCGAATGCCGCCAGCGGCATTGTGCCGGCGGCGGACGCAGGACCTCTCGTTGCGGCGCATCACGGCGGGACGTGGGAAAGGGCGGACAGCGCGCCGGTCACCGAGCTTTCCGTTCTCACCTATAATGTCAAGGGCCTGCCCTGGCCGGTGGCGACCGGGCGGGACGCAGCGATCGCGGCGATAGCCGAAAGGCTGCGTGAGGAACGCGCGCGGGGGCGGCAGCCGCGGATCGTCATTCTGCAGGAGGCTTTCGGCGATACCGCGAGGCAGATCGCGGATCGCGCCGGATATGCCTATGTCGTGCTGGGCCCCGACGCGGAGCAGGCTGCGTCCTTCCGTTTCGTGAAAGATCTGCCGAGGGACTGGACGCGGGGAGAGGCGATAGGGAAGGGCCTCGACAGTGGTCTTGCTGTCCTTTCCGATTTTCCGATTGTCGGCACCGAAACCATGGCCTTCGGCGATCAGGCGTGCGCCGGTTTTGACTGTCTCGCCAACAAAGGCGTGCTGAAGGCGGACATACATATTCCCGGACAGGCGCGGCCGGTTCAGCTTTTCAACACGCATCTCAACGCGCGAAAGGCGTCCGGCGTATCGGTCGACAAGGCCAACCGGGCGTTCGACCGCCAACTGGCGCTTGTCGGGCGGTTCATCCAAAGCCGGCTGGACCCGTCATCGCCCACGATCATCGCAGGCGATTTCAATATCGGGCAGGACGGCCGTCGACGCGCCGCCTTCGCTGGCCTGACCGCTTCAGGCATGCTGCCGGGCTATGTGTCGCTCGAAAAGACGCAGGGCGTCCGGGCGCTCCGGCTGGGGCTCGTTCCGGGCAGGGACCAGCGGGACATGACGGCGATCGTCCGGCGGTCCAAGGATCTCATCTTTTCCTGTGCCATGCTGCGGCCGGTCGCTGCTTCCGTCCCCTTCGGAGAGGAGCCGGGCGAAGCGCCGCTGTCCGACCATTTCGGCTACCGGATCGACTATCGTTTGCCGCCGCTGGGTGAGGGTCCGGTCAGGCTGGCCGCTTTCACACCGTCGCGGTTCGAAAGCAAAGGACGCCAACAATGATCGCATCCCTCCGATATGCGGCGGCCATTTGGATGTGTCTCTGCGCGTTGCCTGCTCATGCCAGTCCTGCCATGAACCTGCCGCCCATCGATTATGAGCTCGCATCGCCGGAGCAGGAAGCCGAAAAGGCCTTCATCCTGAGCAGTGGCATCGAACGGGCACAACCCAATGGCGTTGATCAGCGGCTGCGGCTCCAGCGCCGCGCCTCCCGGGATGGCGGGCCTGACATGCAGCTTTCGCTGCATCGGCTCAAACGCTCGTTCGAGCCGTCGCGCGTTCCCGATGATATGGTGCCGGGCGACATGCCCACGGCGAGAATGACGGACGTGCGCGTCTCCGCCGCTGTGCGCCGCAGCCTGAACCATGATGTGGCGGCGACGCTGGAATGGCAGGCCGCCCGCATCACCGGCCATAACGGCACGATCATCGCCGATGGCGGCAAGGGGTATCGCCGCAAGACGACGGATTATATGATGCCGCAGATCGCACTCGACGCGGCCCTCGCCTGGCAGGTCGCGCTTCGCCTCCGTCATCGCGAAAGCCTTCGTTCCAACCTGGATATCGCCTTTTTCGGTCCGCGATCGACATCGCTTGCGGAGTGGACGGGAGAGCGGGACGATGCCGATATCGAACGGAGCATGTCGGACGAGGCGATGCTGTCGTGGCGGGCGGGAGAGGGTGGCGGTGTGAATGCCTATGTTCGCCATACTGCCTTCCACAACCGGATGATGGCGGATGAGCGCGGCCTGCTGCACCATCTGCCCGGTCCGTCGCGCACCGGCGGCTATGGCCTTTCGGCCGACTGGCGCGTGGATGAGCGCACGCGGCTTTCGGCATCGGCGGCACGTGAGGATTTCATGTCCGGTCTGAGCGGGCATCGCAGCGAGATGTCGCTCGGCCTTGAGCGGCGCGAGGGCGGCCGCCGGTTGATCCTGTCGGTGGTTCGTCAGGACAATGCCTATTTTGACGTCGGGACCAATCGGCATGTCGCCTTCCGGCAGACATGGGCGGTGCGATGCTTCGCCGAGCAACGTCTGGTTCCGTCATCGGGTGCGTCGCGGCTGCCCGAAACGACGCTGCGGCTGGAGGCGCGATCCGCGCCGGACACCGGTTTGGGCTATACGGATGGAGCGCCGTCGGGTGGCCTCGCGAGCCGGGACGTTCAGCCACAGATCAGGCTCGGGCTCAGCGCCCGCTGGTAAGCTCTTCTGGCAAGCCGCCCAGTTTGAGCTTGCTGGCCAGCACCCGCTTGCTGTTGCGGTCGATCGACCAGAGGATATCGGGCTTCGTCGGGTCCATATCGATCGCCTGACCGTGCGATGCCACCGGCAGCGTTGCGACATGATCGAGTATGTTTCCCGTTTCCGGGAGCCTCAGCACGTAGATTTCCGGCCGGTCGTGGCCGCTTGCCAGCAGCAGGCCTGATCCCGCCCAACTCAGGCCCGAACAGCTTGACGGCGCAAAGCGGCGCAGCACCTCGTCCGGAAAGGTCCAGCGGCGCAGCGCATGAAAATCGTCGTCATATTGCACGAGCCATGTGTCGCGATGGTCGTGACCCGGCTCGCTGCCCTTCTCATCATAGTTCGCGAACGCCGCCCACCAGCTTCCCTTATGCCGGTCCATCGCGGTCAGCGATCCGGGCGTGGCGTCGAGTACAACCGACCGCAGGTGCCGGATCGGGTTCAGGCCAAAGAACTCCACCGTGCTGCGCTGGGGCAGGGCGGGATAATTGGATGATGCGCAGGCGAGTTCATCGCCGACGAGGGTGCAACTGTTGATATGCGGAAAGCTCTTCGGATCCCCCTGCCATTCCGATATCTTCTGCCCGCTGTCGATGCGATATTGGCCGATGCGGCTATTGTCTATCGCGTAGAAAAACCTCCCGTCGGAGGCTACGCCCTGCCGAGCCTCTTCGGCGAAATAGCTGCGCATCTGGGCCTGTCCGCTGGTTGCGCCCGCAAGTGCGGACGCCATCAGGACCCCGGAAAAAATCCTTGCCATTCGCATTGTCGATGCCGATCATCCCCGTGTTGGAACCGCATCGTCACTGCGCCGGTTTGATGACAGGGCGATGAAAGGACAGAGCGCGAGGAGGACGGATGTCATGTGCGACGAAATAACTGAGGCCGAAAACGAGAAATGGCGGGTCGGGCGTCGCGAATTCGGCATCATGGGTGCGGGCGCGGCGGCCGTAGCGATGATGCCGGGCTGCGCCTCCGGTACCGGATCGTCCGAAGCCCCGACGAAAACGGCGGCGCACACCGTCCGGATCACGACGCCCGATGGGGAGGCCGACGCCTATTTCGTGTACCCGACCAGCGGGAAGCACCCCGGTGTCATCATGTGGCCCGACGTCGCCGGGCTTCGCCAGGCCTATGAGACGATGGGAACGCGGCTTGCCGAGGCGGGCTATGCCGTCCTCGTCGTCAACCAATATTACCGCTCGTCGCCGGCCCCGATCATGAACAGTCTCGCTGACTGGCGGACCGACGAGGGGCAAGCGAAGCTCAGGCCGATGATGGCGGAGATCACGCCCGTCCGCGTCGCAAGCGACGGCGGCGCATTCGTTGACTGGCTAGGCCAACAACCGGAGGTCGATCAGGCGCGCAAGGTCGGCACCTGCGGCTATTGCATGGGCGGGCCCTATACATTTCGCACTGCAGCCGCCCGTCCCGGAAAGGTCGGCGCGCTCGGTTCGTTCCATGGCGGCGGTCTCGTCACCGAGGCGGAGGACAGTCCACACCGGCTGATGGAGAAAATGCAGGCCGCCTTGTTGATCGCGATCGCCCAGAATGATGATGCGCGACAGCCCGAAGCGAAGGACGTGCTCGGCACAGCGGCCGAGGCGGCGGGCCGTCACGCCGAGATCGAGGTTTATCCAGCTCAGCATGGATGGTGCACGATCGACGCGGGCGTCTATGATCAGGAACAGGCCGAAAAGGCGTGGGGCAGGATGCTCGACACCTTTTCGCATTATCTCTGAACGGTCAGAGGTCGGCGGGGAGTTCCAGCAGGTCCAGCAGCCGGGCTCTGGCGTCCTCTATCCGCGCGATCAGTGACACGTCGGAAAGGTCCGCGGGGTCGATGCTTTCTGGCCAGTGGCGGGCGATGAGCGCAGCGATCCGGTCGAGCTTTTCCTCGTCCACGATGAAACGCGGATCGACGGTCGCGGGGTCGGCGACGACGCGCAGCCGCAGGCAGGCCGGGCCGCCGCCATTCGCCATGGATTCGCGCACGTCGACCGGGATAACCCGACGTATCGGTCCGTTGCTGGCCGACAGGGTTTCGCAATAGGTCGCGACGCGGGGCATCGTCGAGCATTCGCCCGGAACAATCAGCGACATGCCGCCTTCTGGCAGGCTGACGAGCTGCGCGTTGAACAGATAGGAGGAAATGGCGTCGGCGAGCGGCACGGCGCTCTCCGGCACCTCGATGATCTCGACCTGCGGCATCAGGCGGCGAAGATCGGCGAAAAAGCCGTCCCGGTCGGCAAATGCGCGTTCATGTGCGAACAGCACATGTTCGTTGGCGACCGCAACCACGTCATTGTGAAAGGCGCCCGCCGCGATCGCTTCCTCGGCCTGCTCGACAAACAGCGTGCGCTCGGGCGCAAGGCCATGCGCGCGGGCGATCGCCTTGCTCGCCTCGATATGCTGGCGGGCGGGAAAGCCACCGCCGGAGCGGCCATAGACGAATATCTCTACGCCCGGTTCGCCATGGCCGGGGGCAAGACGCATATGGTTGGCCGCGCCCTCATCGCCAAAGGGAGGCGGCACCGGCGCGTGCACCGCGAACGCACTCCGATCGGCAAAGGCGAGTTCGAGTTGGCGAAGCGTATGCGGCCATTCGTGGCTGCGATGCGGCATGGTCACGAGATTGGCGGCCGAGAGGTGGCACCGGCCGTCGGTCGTGTCGGGCGCGGGGGAGACTGTCGCGGCGTTTGCAGCCCACATGGAGGAAGCCGACATCGCGGCGGCGAGAATATGCGGCTCTGCCCCCGCCACATCGGTCGAAAGGCGACCCAGCCATTCGCGGTCCGGCCGTGGCTGCGGCAGGAATATGCCCTGGCAAAGGCCGAGCCTGATATTGGCGCGCATCTTTTCCAGCCCTTGCAGCGCGGCGGCGCGCGGCTGGGACACCGAGCCCGCATTCCGGGTGGCGGCAAGGTTGCCGGGGCTCATGCCCGCATAGTTGTGGCTCGGCCCGACGATGCCATCGAAATTGATTTCGCGAACGGCCATGGATCAGCGTTCCACGATCAGCAGTTCATCGCCCGGATGCAGGTCGAGGGCGGATACGGAAACGGGATCGAGCTGCACCGTGCCATCCTCGCGCGTCAGCGCCTGTGCGAAAGTGCAGCGAAATTCGGCGAGGCGTCCCTTCGCCACGAGCATCTTCGTGCCGCGTGCTTCCTGTTCTCCGGCGAATATCATGGTCCGGGCGTTGGTGACGCTGCGCAGGCTGTCGATCTGGCCCACCAACGTCGGTCCGCCATCAAATATGTCGACATAGCCGCTGTTCTCGAACCCCTCGGCCTCCAGCATTCGCATCGCCGCGCGACCGGTGGGGTGCGGCAGGCCGATAACTGCGCGGGCGCTGTCGGTCAGCATGTCGATATAGATCGGCGTCTTGGGCATCAGGTCGGCAATGAACTGGTTGCCATTGACGGCGTTGAACTCGTCCGCTTCCTGAAAGCTCATGCCGAAGAACCGTCCGGCCAGCCCGTCCCAGAAGGGCGAACCGCCTGCCTCGTCGATCACGCCGCGCAGTTCGGCAAGGATGCGCTCCCCGAAGCGTGCGCGGTGCTGTTTTATGAACAGATAGCGGCTGCGCGCGAGCAGCAGGCCGAGACCCTCGGCGCGTTCGCGCGGGTGAAGAAACAGGCCGCCGACCTCAGCCGATCCTTCAAGATCGGTGGTGAGCGAGAGCATCTGCGCACGAAAGGTCCGCCCCAGTTCGCGGCTGTGCTGGGTCAGCGTGCCGATGCGATAGGAGTAGAAGGGCCATTTCTGTCCCACAGTGCTGAAAATCTGGCATGTGCCCCGAACCTGCTTGGTTTCGGCATTTTCGAGGACCAGCAGGATCAGTTCATCCCTGATCCCCTCTTCCTCGCGCGACAGCGCTTCGCCGGTGCGTTCAAGTTTCGCCGAAAGCGCGGAGCGATCCGGCGGCAGGTTGGTAAAACCGCCGCCGGTCAGCTTCGCCATTTCGTAGAGCGTCTGAAGATCGTCGGCTCTCGCCGGTCGAATGACGAAGTTCATGGTCTCTTCCTCTGTGCGATGCGCGCGATGGTCAGTGCGGAAAGCGCCGCCCGTTCGGGCAGGCTATCCACCAGCAGAAATTCATCGGCGCTGTGGATCGCGCCTCCGCGCGCGCCCATCGTGTCCACCACCGGCACGCCGCAGGCGGCGATATTATTTCCATCGCACACGCCCCCGGTGTCGCGCCAGCCGATATCGAGGCCGAGGTCGCTGCCCGCTTGCTTCACGAGCGCAAACAGCCGCTGTGCGCCGGCGTCGATCGGCTTGGGCGGGCGGTTGAAACCGCCATGCCCATGCACCGTTACGTCATGCGCGGCGGCGACCGTCGCCATGCTTTCGTCCACCAGCCTTTGCGCCGCCTGTTGCAGCGCCGGATTGCCGGGGCGAAAGTTGACGCGCAATATCGCGAGATCCGGCACCATATTGTTGGGCCCTCCGCCATCGATGCGGGCGGGGTTGCAGGGCAGGCCGATGGATTTCGCTCCCTCGGCAAGGCGAAGCGCCAGATCGGCAGCGGCAAGCAGGGCGTTGCGCCCATCCTCGGGGTTGCGACCGGCATGGGCGCTACGGCCCGCGATATGGATCGAGAAATTGCCGCTTCCCGCACGCGCGCCGGCCAGCGTCCCGTCCGGCAGTGCGGGCTCATAGGTCAGCGCTGCGACCTTGCCCCTGGCGCATTGTGCGATCAGCTGTGCGGAAGACAGGCTGCCGGTTTCCTCGTCGCTGTTGATCAGGACATCATATCCCAGCATTGGCGCGAAGGGCGATGCCTCGAATGCGCTAAGCGCCGCGAGCATCAGCGACAGGCCGCCCTTCATATCTGCCACGCCCGGCCCGTTCAGCCGGTTCTTGTCCAGCCATGCAAGCGACTGAAACGGGTGATCGGCGCCGAAGACCGTGTCCATATGCCCGGTCAGCACCATGCGCCGGTCGGCCTCTGGTCTGACGCGCAGCAGCAGGTGGCGTCCCATCTCGTTGGTTACGAGGCGTCCGTCGGCGGCGACGCTCTCGACCGGGTCGGCTTCAACGAGAACGATCTCGCCGGGCAGTATTGCGAACGCCTCAGTCAGCAGGCTCGCCATTTCCGCGAGACCGGCCAGATTTCCGGTGCCGCTGTTGACCGCTGCCCAGCGCTCGGTCCGCGGCAGCATCGGCGCGGCGGCGGCGGCTTCGACAAGACTGTTTTCGGCTGCGGAGAGGGCATCCATGCCCCCCTCTACCAGAGGGCATGGGGCGGCTCCACCCCCTGCGAAACGCTTGTCAGAAATCGTAGATCAGCGTGACCTTGCTCAGTGTGTCGAGCCGCCTCGACGTCAACCTCGAGTCGGTTTCATATTGCACATTGTAGGAAAGGCGGGCGGTCAGCACGCTGATCAGTTTCGCATCGAACGCCGACAGGGCGGAAAGGCTGGCGGTATCCT
>JBFXHW010000125.1:0-7865 GCA_050176605.1 Sphingobium sp.
AAACCCTCTACGATGCCGCGCGCGCCAAGGGGCGGGAAGACCTGATCGGTCAGCTTAATCCGTTGCAACGCGGCGGTGCACCGCGCGAACTGGCGAATGCCATCGCCTATCTCGCGTCCGATGAGGCCAGCTACGTCAATGGCCATGCGCTGGTCGTGGATGGCGGCCTGTCGACATCTCATCCTTTTGCAAAGCCCCGGAAGGTGGGCGTCACCACATTTTGAAGAGAGAAGCTGCGATGATCGAAACGAAGATCGAACAGGATGTTCTGATAGTCATGATTGCCAATCCTCCCGTCAATGCGCTGGGCGCTGCGGTTCGGCAGGGGCTTTATGCGGCGATCGAAGGTGCCGAAGCGGATGCCTCGGTAAAGGCAATTGTCATTCGCGGTGGCGGCAAGCTGTTTTCCGGCGGCGCGGATATCACCGAGTTCGGCAAGCCCTTTGTGGAGCCGGGGCTGCCGCAGGTGGTCGATCGCATTGAGGCATGTACGAAGCCTGTCATCGCCGCCATTCACGGCATGGCGCTGGGGGGCGGGCTGGAAGTGGCGCTGGGCTGTCATTACCGCATTGCTGCGCCATCGGCGAAGCTGGGCCTGCCGGAGGTCAAGCTCGGCCTGCTACCGGGCGCTGGCGGCACGCAGCGTCTGCCACGCATCATAGGAGCAGAAGCGGCGCTGGGCATTATCGTTTCGGGCGATCCGATCACGGCGAAAAAAGCCGCGCCGCTGGGTCTGGTCGATGGGCTTGCCGATGAAGATACGCTCACGCAGGAAGCGATCGCCTTTGCGCGCAGCAAAAGCGAAGTACGTCGCACCGGCGATATAGCCATCACCGCCGGGAACGACCTGTTCGAGGATTTCGCTGTGAAGAATGCACGCGCCGTTGGTCGGCTGGAAGCGCCGCTCGCCTGCATTGAGGCGGTGAGGGCCGCTGCGCAAATGCCTCTTAGCGAAGGGCAGAAAAAAGAGCGCGCGCTGTTTACGGGCCTGATGATGGGCCGCCAGTCGAAGGCGCTGCGCCATGCCTTTTTTGCCGAACGCGCAGCCGCCAAGATCGACGATCTCCCCCGTGAAACGCAACCGCGCGCCATCAACCGGGTGGGCGTCATCGGCGCAGGCACGATGGGCGGCGGCATCTCGATGAATTTCCTTTCGGCCGGCATTCCCGTCACCATTGTCGAGATGGACAGGCAGGCTCTGGATCGGGGCACCGGCGTCATTCGCAAAAATTATGAGGCGACCGCCGCCAAGGGGCGCATGACCGCCGAACAGGTCGAGAGCGCCATGGCTCTGCTCTCTCCCACGCTGGATTTCGACGCACTAGCCGGGTGCGATCTCATCATCGAAGCCGTCTATGAGAATATGGACATCAAGAAGGAGATATTCGGTCGTCTGGACAAAATCGTCAGACCCGGCGCCATTCTCGCTTCCAACACCTCCTATCTCGATATCAACGAGATCGCAGCTGCCACAAGTCGGCCCGCCGATGTCGTGGGTATGCATTTCTTCTCGCCCGCCAATGTCATGAAGTTGCTCGAAGTCGTGCGCGGCGACAAGACCGCGCCCGATGTGCTTGTCACCGCGATGGCGCTTGGCCGCAAGGTCGGCAAGGTGCCGGTCGTTGCCGGCGTGTGTTATGGCTTCATCGGCAACCGGATGCTGATCCCGCGTCAGGGCGAGGCCACCAGATTGCTGCTCGAAGGTGCGACACCAGCGCAGGTGGACAAGGTACACACCGATTTCGGGATGCCGATGGGGCCGTTTCAGATGGCCGATCTTGCCGGCGTCGACATTGGCTGGCACCGCGACCCAAGCCGGATCGAGAGCATAAGGGACGCGCTATGCGCGAAAGATCGCTGGGGCCAGAAGACCAGGGCCGGTTTCTATGACTATGACGACAAGCGCAAACCGAGCCCCTCGCCGGTGACACAGCAGATCATCGAGGATTTTCGCGCGAGGGCAGGCATCGCACCGCGGGCAATCAGCGACGAGGAAATCACCGTCCGTACGCTCTATACCATGGTTAATGAGGGTGCGCTGATCCTGGAGGAAGGGATTGCCCAGCGCGCGTCCGATATCGATGTCGTATGGCTCTATGGCTATGGCTGGCCGCGCTGGACGGGCGGGCCGATGTTCTGGGCGAACGAGGTGGGCCTCCAGACCATCCTTGCTGGCCTCAACACATATGCCGAGCAGCTCGGGCAGGATTTCAGGCTTTCCTCGTTGCTCGCACAATGCGCAGACGAGGGCAAGGCGCTGGATATCTAGACCCGCCGGGGGAGCACCCGGCTCCGACAACCTATTTCCTGATGCACGCCAATATTATCGAAGGACGGATGAGATGGACCTAAATTTTTCGCCTGAAGAGGAGGCGTTCCGCACCGAAGTGCAGGCGTTTCTGCGGGACAAGTTGCCGATGCGGCTTTCGGAAAAGGTCAGGACCGGTAAGCGGTTGACCAAGGCCGACATGGAAGAATGGCATAGCATTCTCCAAGCGCGCGGCTGGCTCGCCAACCACTGGCCGGTGGAGCATGGCGGGCCGGGCTGGAATGTCGCCCAGCGCGCGATCTTCGATCAGGAAGCGGCGCTTGTGCATGCGCCGCGTGTCGTGCCGTTCGGCGTTTCCATGCTTGGCCCGGTGCTTATCAAATATGGCTCGGACGCCCAGAAGGCCTATTGGCTTCCCCGCATCCTCGATGGCACCGACTGGTGGTGTCAGGGCTATTCGGAACCGGGCGCGGGATCGGATCTCGCCAGCCTCAAATGCGCCGCGGTCAGGGACGGCGATCATTATATCGTCAATGGGCAAAAGACCTGGACCACATTGGGCCAACATGCCGACATGATCTTCTGCCTCGTGCGCACATCGAGCGAGGGCAAGAAGCAGGAAGGCATTTCCTTCCTGTTGATCGACATGAAATCGCCTGGCGTCGAGGTGCGTCCGATCATTCTGCTCGATGGCGAGCATGAAGTGAACGAGGTGTTCTTCACTGATGTGAAGGTGCCCGTTGCCAATCTGGTCGGCGAAGAGAACAAAGGCTGGACCTACGCCAAATATCTGCTGACCTATGAGCGCACCAACATCGCGGGCGTCGGAGCGTCGATGGCCGCCTTTCTGGAGCTGAAGCACATCGCTGCGACGCAGAAGAAGAATGGCCGGCCGTTGGCGGAAGACCCTCTGTTCGCAGCGCGTATTGCACGGCTCGAAATCGATCTTGAAAATATGAAGACCACCAATTTGCGGGTTTTGGCGGCAGCGGGCAAGGGAACCGCGCCGGTGGCGGAAAGTTCGATGCTGAAAATCCGGGGAACCGAAATTCGGCAGGAGATAACCAGTCTCATGCGCCGGGCTTTGGGTCCTTATGCGCAACCCTTTATCTCCGAGGCGATGGACGAAGGCTATAATGGCGAACCTGTCGGTCCCGATTATGCCGCGCCTGTCGCCGCGGACTATTTCAACAATCGTAAACTGACGATCTTTGGCGGCTCCAACGAGGTGCAGCGTGAGATCATCACAAAAGCAATATTGGAGCTTTGACCGTGGATTATTCTCATAGTGAAGATCGTCAGATGGTCGTCGATACGCTGGCTCGCTACGTGCAGCAGCGCTATCCGATCGATGTGCGCCATCATATCAGCGAGTCCGAGGCGGGCTGGTCGCAAGCGCAATGGGCAGAACTCGCCGATCTGGGCATGATCGGAGTGCTTTTCGCCGAGCAGTCCGGTGGTTTTGGCGGCAACGGCTTCGATATCGGAGTGGTCTTCGAACAGATTGGTCGTGGACTGGTCGTAGAGCCGTTTTTGGGCGCGCTCATGGCAGGTAAGGCTCTGGAATTGGCGGGAGGGCAGGAGGATCTGATCGCTGAAGTGATAGCGGGGAGCAAGTTGCTCGCTTTCGGTCATGAAGAAGAGGGCAGCCGATATGATTTGGCCGGCATATCCTGTGCGGCACAAAAAAGTGGCGAAGGTTGGCTGCTGACAGGATCAAAAACGGTCGTGCCGCAGCTGGAAGCGGCAGATCATATTGTTGTTTCGGCGCGCGTGTCGGGATCGGAGGGCGACAAGGCCGGTATCGCGCTGTTTCTCGTCGATAAAATGGCTCCGGGCGTATCCGTGCGAGGCTATCCCATGATTGATGGCGGTCGCGGTGGAGAGCTCAGTCTCCTAAAGGCCGAGGCTGCTCTGCTTGCCGAAGATGCGTTTGCGATTGTGGAGCAGGTCGTCGCGACCGGAGCGATTGCCCTATGCTGGGAAGCGGTCGGCGTGATGGATGTCCTTAAGCATGAAACGCTCGAATATTTGCGCACGCGCAAGCAGTTCGGCGTACCGATCGGCAAGTTTCAGGCTTTGCAGCACCGCATGGCGACGGTCGCGTTGGAAATCGAACAGGCGCGCTCTGCGGCAATAAACGCAGCCGCTGCACTTGGAGGCGAACGGGTCGTTCGGGAACGGGCGGCTTCTGCGGGAAAGTACACTATAGATAGGGTCGGTACGCTCGTTGCCGAAGAGGCCATTCAGATGCATGGCGGCATCGGTATGACCTGGGAATTGCCCCTATCGCATTATGCGAAGCGTCTCACCATGATCGGCCACCAGCTTGGGGATGAGGACCATCATCTCGCGCGGTTCATCGACCTCGGATACGCAGCTACCTGAACATCTCGGAGTTTCGATAAATGTCCGATTGCCTGATTTCTGCAGATTTTCTCGACTTTCTGCTGTTCGACTGGTTGCAGATCGACAGTCGGGGAGCCGTGGATCGCGAAACTTCCAGAGCAATCATCGAATTGGGGGCAAAGCTGGCAACGGACGATTTTCTGCCGTGCTACAGGGAAGCGGATATTCATGAACCCCGACTGGATCAGGACGGCGTTCATATCCTGCCCGCCATTATCGAGGCGCTTTCGCAGTTCCGGGACCTCGGCCTGTTTGGTATGAGCTTTCCCGAGGAACTGGGCGGTATGGGCCTTCCGCAATCTCTGTCGCTTGCCGTGTACAGCATTTTTGCGTCGGCCAATATCAGTGCCAGCGGCTATGCGATGCTCACGACCGGCAATGCACGGCTGATCTCTACCTTCGGTACGCTGGCGCAGATCGAAGCCTTCGCAAGGCCGCAGATCGACGGGCGCTGGTTCGGCACTATGTGCCTGTCCGAGCCGCAGGCAGGATCGAGCCTGGGGGATATCCGGACGCGCGCCATCCGCGACGGCGAGGATGAACTGGGCGCGCGCTATCGTCTCGTCGGAAACAAGATGTGGATATCTGGCGGTGATCAGGACGCGAGCGATAATATAGTTCATCTGGTGCTGGCAAAGATTGCGTTGGAAGACGGCAGCCTGCCGGAGGGAAGCCAAGGCATCTCGCTTTTCATCGTGCCGAAGAGGTTGCCGGACGGCACGCGAAATGATGTTGCGGTAGCCGGGTTGAACCACAAGATGGGCAATCGCGGCACCAGCAACTGCCTGCTCAATTTTGGCGAGGAACAGGGCGCAATCGGATGGCTCATCGGCTCGGAACAGCAGGGGCTCGCCCAGATGTTCCAGATGATGAACGAAGCGCGTATATCGGTAGGGATGGGCGCGGCGGCGCTTGCATATCGCGGCTATCGTCACGCGGTCCGCTATGCTGAAGAGCGGTCCCAGGGGCGGCTGATGGGCGCAAAGGGCGGCGCGCCGGTTCCCATCGTCGCGCATCCCGACGTGCGCCGGATGCTGTTGCAGCAAAAGGCTTATGGCGAAGTTGCCGTGGCCTTGTGCCTGTTTTGCTCCAGTTTGATTGATGAACACGATGAGGATGCTGAGCAACTACTTGCGCTGCTGACACCGATTGCCAAATCCTGGCCTTCGGAATTCGGCCTTATCGCCAATGATCTCGCCATCCAGGTGCATGGCGGCTATGGCTATACACGCGATTTCGATGTCGAGCAGCTCTGGCGCGACAATCGGCTCAATCCCATCCATGAGGGTACGGCGGGTATTCAGGCGATCGACCTGCTGGGACGCAAGATTTTGCGATCGGATGGGCGTGCATTGGCACTGTTGCACGATCGCATTGAAGCGACGTCGAGGGCGGCGGAGACCGCGACGGGTTGGTCTGCGGAGGTAAACGCGCTGAGAGTCTACTCGGGAAAAGTGACTTCGGTGATTCAGGGATTGCGAGGATGCGAAGGCGCGGAAGCGTTCGATGACGCCATTATGTTTCTCCGCGCGTTCGGCCATGGCGTTGTTGCATGGTTGATGCTGGACATGGCGCTTGCCGCCGAACGCACGGGGAGCGGGCCGCTGGGCGTTGGCCTTGTCCATGCATGCCGTTTCTTCATCGAGACCGAATTGCCGCAGGCAGAGGCGTGGCTGGGCATAGTCGACGCGCAGAGCCGCCTCGTTCGCTCCGCGCCCGATGAGATTTTCGCATGAGCGCCACAATTGAAGCGCTATATGGAAGGCGGAGCGACAGCCATTATTCCGACTGGGTAACCGTTGACCAGCCGATGATTGATCGTTTTGCGGATGCTACCTTCGATCATCAATATATCCATGTTGACCCGGAGAATGCGGCAGCCTCTGCTTTTGGAGGCACGATAGCCCATGGCTTTCTGACGCTTTCGCTGCTGTCCCACCTCCGCGAATTGACGCATTCACTGGCTGTGCCCGACATGAAAACATCGGAGAATATCAGATCGACCGCGTGCGCTTCATTCAACCGGTGCGCGCAGGCAGCAAGGTGAGGGCATGCTGGACCCCTGGTTCGATCGAAGAGAAGGCGCCGGGGGTGTTACAATGCGTCGACGACATGACTGTCGAGATGGAAGGCTCGGAAAAGCCGGGGATGTCCGCAATATGGATTACACGTTTCATATTCCAGCATAGAAATCAGGGAGAATTTCCATGCGTGATGCAGTGATTGTTTCGACGGCGCGTACGCCGATAGGCCGGGCCTATAAAGGTGCGTTTAACATGACGCCCGCACCGACACTGGCAGCCCATTCGATCCGCGAGGCAGTGGCGCGTTCTGGTGTCGACCCAGCCGAGATTGATGACTGCCTGATTGGCGCTGCGTTGCAACAGGGGCATCAGGCAACAATCGGACGCACGGCGGCGATGAGGGCAGGGCTCCCCCATACTGTGTCAGGTATGTCAATCGACAGGCAATGCTCGTCTGGTTTGATGACTATCGCTACTGCAGCCAAACAGGTGATTGTTGACCGGATGGATGTCGTGGTGGCTGGCGGAGTAGAGTCTATCTCGCTGGTACAGACTAATGAAATGCGCGTCACCCGCGACCCGGAGTTGGTTGCAATGGTGCCGGATATGCACATGCCCATGCTTCAGACCGCAGAGACGGTGGCGAGCCGCTATGGCATCAGCCGTGATGCGCAGGACGAATATGCACTGCAATCGCAGAAGCGCACGGCCGCCGCGCAGGCGGCAGGCGCTTTTGATCTGGAGGTGATTGCAGTTGATGCGGTGATGGGCGTGCAGAACAAGGATACGGGGGAAATATCTACCCAACCGGTTCGGCTCACTAAGGACGAGGGCAATCGTCCGAGCACCACGCTGGAAAATCTGCAGTCATTGAAGCCTGTGGGCGAAGGCGGTGTCATTACTGCTGGCAACGCCAGCCAGCTTTCAGATGGGTCTTCCGCCTGCGTGGTAATGGAAGCTAAACTCGCGGAGCAGCGCGGTCTCCAGCCGCTTGGGCGTTATGTCGGGATGGCGGTGGCAGGCACCAGGCCGGATGAGATGGGTATCGGCCCTGTATTTGCGGTGCCGAAGCTACTCCAGCGTTTTGGCCTCAAGATGGACGACATCGGCCTCTGGGAGTTGAACGAAGCCTTCGCGGTGCAGGTGCTTTATTGCCGCGACCG
>JBFXHW010000126.1:0-7857 GCA_050176605.1 Sphingobium sp.
CCGACTGTCAAACCGGCCGAGTAAGGGCGTCAGCGCTTCATCTGCCAGAGGATGAAGGCGAATTCTTCCGCCATTTCGCGCAGGGACTCAAAGCGGCCCGACTTGCCGCCATGACCCGCACCCATGTTGGTTTTCAGCAGCAGCACGTTGGTATCGGTTTTCGTCGCGCGCAGCTTCGCCACCCATTTTGCGGGTTCCCAATAGGTTACACGCGGATCGTTGAGCCCCGCCGTCACGAGCATCGGCGGATAATCCTGCGCATGGACATTCTGATAGGGGCAATAGGAGGCGATGAGATCAAACGCCTTCTCATCCTCGATGGGATTGCCCCATTCCGGCCATTCGCCGGGCGTCAGGGGCAGCGACGCATCCAGCATCGTATTCAGCACGTCGACGAACGGGACATGCGCAACCACTGCACCCCATAACTGAGGATCGGAATTGACGACCGCACCCATCAGTTCGCCGCCCGCCGATCCACCGGAAATCGCTATCCTTCCAGCGCCTGTAAATCCGCGTTCGATCAGCCCCTTGGCCACGTCTACAAAATCGGTGAAGCTGTTCGTGCGCTTTTCCAGCTTTCCGTCGAGATACCATTGCTGCCCCAGATCGTCGCCACCTCTTATGTGCGCGATCGCATAGGCGAACCCCCGATCGAGCAGCGACAGACGGGTGGTCGAAAAGCCCGGTTCGATGGCGAGACCATAAGCGCCATAGCCGTAAAGATAGAGGTTGCCCGATCCATCCATCGGAAAATCCCTTGGATAAACGATGGAAACTGGCACCTGCGCCCCGTCCCGCGCCTTGATCACGAGCCGCTGCGTCGCATATCGGGACGCGTCATAGCCGGAAGGTATTTCCTGCTCCTTCAGCAGCTCCCATCGTCCGTCGTCCAGGTGATAGTCGTAAATCCGGTCCGGCGTGACCATCGATTCATAGCCGATGCGGATCTTCGTCACGTCATATTCGGGATTGTCGTCGAGCGAAGCGGTATAGCTCGCCTCAGGAAATTCCAGTCGCTTCGCGCCGTTGGTTGCGTAATCCCGGATCTCAATCTGATCGAGCCCATCAAGGCGACCCTCAGTCACATAGAAGTTTTTGAACAGCGTGACGTCTGTCAGGTAGAAATGGTCGTCGGCCGCGATTACCTCTTCCCAATTGCCCGGTGTTTCGAGCGTCGCTTTCGCGAGCCGGAAATTGGGATGGGTGTCGTTGGTGCGTATGTAGAGCATGCCCTCATGCTCATCGACATCATATTCGCGGCCCGGCTGGCGCTCCGAAATCAGCTGCGGCGGCGCAAGGGGATCGTCGGCCGGAACCAGCCAGGCTTCGCTCGTCACATGATCGCCGGTACCGATGATGATCCACTTTTCGGAAGATGACAGGCCGATCGAAACGCGAAACCCGTCATCGTCCTCGTGAAAGATCTCGCGGTCCTGTTCGACCGATGTGCCGAGTACATGGACCCGCGCATTGTCGGTCCGCCAGTTTTCGTTCGCAAGACTGTAGAGGATCGCCTTGCTGTCACTGGTCCACACGAGCGCCGACAAGGTGCCGGGAATGATGTCGGGCAGCAAGTCTCCGGTCACGAGATCGCGAATCCGCGCCTCGAACCGCTCGCTGCCATCCGTATCCGTGGCGAAGGCGAGATAGCGGCCACAGGGCGACACCGAAACCGCGCCCAGCCGGAAATAGTCATGCCCTTCCGCCAGCGCCGGTTCGTCCAGGATCAGTTGATCCGCTCCTCCGGCAACCGGCTTGCGATACCATTTGCGATATTGCGCCCCGGTCTCGAACGCGCGCCAGTAGATCCAGTCACCATCCTTCTGCGGAACAGAACGGTCATCCTCCCTGATCCGCCCCTTCATCTCCTGAAACAGCGTCTCCACCATCTCCTTGTGCGGACTCATGGCGCGGTCGAACCATGCATTCTCGGCCTCGAGATAGGCGAGAACATCCTTGTCGGTAACCTTCGGATAGCCCGGATCACGCAGCCAGAACCACGGATCGTCGATCGTCTGGCCGTGATGTTCGATCCGGTGTGGCTTGCGGGAGGCGGCGGGAGGCAGCGACAGCGGCTTTTGTTCGTTCATCAAATATCCATTGCGGGCAGTAGCGAAAATCGCATTGCCGATCTATGTTGGGAGCAGTGCTCCATGTCGCAAGGTTCTGAACTTGTCCACCGCTTCCGCCGTTCCCGCAATCAATACCGACATAGCCTTGGCCGAACGGCTGGTCGCCCTGCGCGCCGAAATGGCGAAACAGAATCTTGACGGCTTCGTAGTCCCGCTCACCGACGAGCATATGAGCGAATATGTCGGCGAATATGCCCAGCGCCTCGCCTGGCTGACAGGTTTTGGAGGATCGGCGGGCACTGCGGTCGTCTTGGCGAACAAGGCGGCGATTTTTGTCGACGGCCGCTATACGCTGCAGGTGCGCGATCAGGTCGACGGGTCGCTCTACGACTATTGCGATCTGCCCGCGACGAACCCCGCCAAATGGTTGGGGGAGCAGGCAAGTGCGGGGCAGCGCATCGGTTATGACCCTTGGCTCCACACCCGCGACTGGGTGACCAGGACGCGGGAAGCTCTGGCAGTCAAGGGCGCGGACCTTGTTGCGGCCGAGCGAAACCCGGTGGATGAGATATGGAGCGACCGCCCCTTGCCCAGCCTCGCCCCTGCCCAACCGCATGCGTTGGAATATGCCGGCAAGGATCATAGGGAGAAGCTTGACGATATTGCCGTCTGGTTGAAGGAACGCGGCGCCGATGCCGCCATTCTGTCCGCGCTCGATTCGATCGCCTGGGCACTCAATATCCGGGGTACGGATGTCGCGCGCACGCCGGTCACGCTGTCCTATGCGATTGCCAAGGCGGATGGCACGCTCGACCTCTTCCTCTCTCCGGAAAAAGTCACCGACGCGCTGCGCGCGCATCTCGGCAACCGCGTCGCGATACGTGACCGCATGAATTTCGCCGCCGCGCTTGCTTCCGAATATGCCGGCCGCAAGGTTGCGGTCGATCCCGACCGTGCCGTCGCCGCCATTTTCGAGGCTCTGGAGGGCGGCGATGTCGTGATCGACGCCACGCGCGATCCGGTCGTGCTTGCCAAGGCTGTTAAAAACGCGACCGAAGTCACGGGGCACAAGGCGGCGCAGGAAATGGACAATGCCGCGCTCGTCCGTTTCCTGCACTGGATCAGCATCGAAGGCCCCAATGGCACACAGACGGAGATGTCGGCATCGGACCGGCTCCGGCAGTTCCGCAAGGACACCGGCAAGCTGATCGATCTGAGTTTCGACACGATCAGCGGCGCCGGTCCGAACGGTGCCGTGGTTCACTATCGCGCGGAAGAGCGAACCGATCGCAGGATAGCACCCGACATGCTCTATCTGGTCGATTCCGGCGGACAATATCTGCGCGGAACGACCGACATCACCCGCACCGTGGCCGTCGGCAAGCCGACGGAGGAGATGCGGCGGCGCTTCACGCTCGTGCTCAAGGGCCATATCGCGATTGCACGCGCAGTCTTTCCGACGGGAACGCGGGGCAGCCAGCTGGACGTCCTCGCGCGCAATGCCCTTTGGCGGGAAGGGCTGGACTATGCCCATGGCACCGGCCACGGCGTCGGCAGCTTCCTTTCGGTGCATGAGGGGCCGCAGCGGATAGCGACCTTCGGCGGCGGCGACGAGCCGTTGCAGCCCGGCATGATCCTCTCCAATGAACCGGGATATTACAAGACCGGCGAATACGGCATCCGCATCGAAAATCTGCTGCTGGTGGTGGAAAGGGACATGCCCGGCGCTGAAAAGCCGATGCTGGGGTTCGAGACGCTGAGCCATGCACCGATCGACCGCAGACTCATCATGAGCAATCTGTTGAACGAGGAGGAGCGCTGCTGGCTTGACGCCTATCATGCTGGTGTCGAACAACGGGTTGCACCGCTGGTGGACGAGAATGTGGGGGCATGGCTGGCGCAGGCCTGCGCTCCGATCTAATCGGATATCTGCTTTTTCCTGGCTGGCCGATCCGGTCCTGCTTCTTCGGACAACTCCTTGCCCTGGGCCTTGCGTCGGCGCAGGTTGGCGCGCAGCGCCTCGGCCAGCCGCTTTTTACGATCTGTTTCTGTTTCGGCCATATAGCGGCCTTAACCAAAAAGCGTCGCGGCGCTCAAGCCCGTCTTGACAATATAGCCCGGGCAGCGCCATAGGCCCGGGTCCGGTCGGTGCCCAGATGGCATCGCCCTGCCCGGTGATCATGCTGCTGTAGCTCAGTGGTAGAGCACTCCCTTGGTAAGGGAGAGGCCGCGAGTTCAATCCTCGCCAGCAGCACCACCCAGTCTCACGACACCGGCATTTTCCTGCTCTCGTCAGAGGCCGAACCCGAAACATGCTAGTTCTGCGGGATTTCAGGGAGAAGTATTGCGGTTTGTGGCCAAAGACCCTTCTCGAACTGCGGATTTGGCTACCAAATGCAACTCTGGCCTCTCCTCCCAAAAAGTTGCCACAAATGAAGAATGTCATGGCTGATAATTGCATGATGGGAAGCTATTCGTGCAAATGACCTGCTCCAGTGGCATAGACTTCCGCACGAAGAAATAGGCGGAGAAATCATGAATCGCCCGGTACTCCCCTTGGCCAGCATGCGCCCGCTCACAGAGTTGATGCGCGCTTTCGACCTGTTGCCCGAGGCCATCCTCGACTCCGCAGGCGTCGACCGGTCGCTGCTCGATCCCACCGCAAACGGATCTCTCGCACTGTCGGACTATTTCCGGATTTGCGAACAAATGGCACTACAGAGCGGCGACGAGACATTTCATGTTTCGATGCGGCCGTTGATGATCGGCACATCAAAATTCGTCCAGACGCAAATTCGTGCCTGCCGCACGCTGGCCGAAGTCATGGAGGTGATCGCGGAGGCCTATAATGTCATCCACGGCCACCGGTACAACCATGTGCGCAAGAAAGGCGGAACTATCTCGTTCGTAATCGACGACAGGCAGTTTCCCTATGCGCTCGATCATGACGATGCTTTCGTCATCCTGTCCGCGGAATGCCTGCTGATCTATGTCCATGCACTGATTTTGTCGCTGCCGGCAGCAAACCAGCAAATCCCGCTACGCGCGATCCGTACCCGCAGCCCCCGGAAGCCGACCGGTGCCACGCATCTCTCCTTCTGGGGAGTGCCCGTCCGTTATCAATCGCCGGTGTTTGCCCTGCAATATGATGCGTCGCTCGAACATGTGGAAGTCGATCTTTCCCGAAGCGACTTGTTGACCTCACGGACGATTTACGGTGTCGTCGCCGCCGTGCTCGACCGGATTGACCCGTCGCTCAGCCCTGCGCGATCCCTCGCCGAGCGGGTCGCGCAACATATAGCGGCAGGACGATCCGATCAGGCCAAGGTCGCGGCCGCGCTGGGCATGAGCGTCGCATCGCTTCGACGGCATCTTGGCGAGGATGGCGTGCAATTCCGCGATCTGCGCGCCGATGTCATCAACCGGATCGCCCGCGAGAGGCTCAGGGAAGGACGCTCGATCGCCGATATCGCGGAGGAGCTCGGATTTTCAGATGGGCGCAGTTTCGCACGCGCCTTCCGCCAATGGAATGGCGCTTCTCCTGCCGAATTCCGCCAAATCTGACGCATTTCCGCACTCGCCCACTCAGGGACATTGAGCGAAATTGTCCTATCCGATTTGATCGGGATCGTCGTCGACAAACGTCCCGCCTGTTCTATTTTACAAGTCACGCCGGGAAGCAAAACACCGGTGCAAGGGAGGTTGTGCGGTGAGGGTTCCTCATGCTGTCGGGATGATATTTGCCGCAGGCGCGGCGCTGGCGGCTGGCGCCTGCGCCGCCCCTCCTGTGACTGCCAGCACCGTATTGGCCTCGGCGACGCCGGACACGGCGTCCATCGACCATCGCTATCTGACGACGGCGGACCGTCATGTCAGCGTTGATGGTGTTTCCTATCGCGTAAGAGAAGAAGGCCCACGCGATGCTCCGGTAATCCTGCTGATCCACGGATTCAGTTTCAGTCTGGAAAGCTGGGATGCATGGGCGGCGGATCTTTCGCGCGATTATCGCGTCATCCGCTTCGATTTGGCGGGCCATGGCCTGAGCGGAACCGCACCTGATGGCCGTTACGATGCCGACCAGCGCATCGAGCGTATATTGGTGTTGATGGACCGGCTGGGCATCCGGCACGCAACGATTGCGGGCAACAGCTATGGCGGCCTTCTGGCATGGCGTATCGCCGCCCAGCACCCTCAACGCGTTGACCATCTAATCCTTGTCGACAGCGCTGCGTTTTCGATCAACGGCGTCACGGATACGCCTGCGCCTGTACCAGCCGGGATGCTCGCCTATCTGCTCGACCCGCAGCCCGAAATGGTGAGGGCATCGGCGGGTCTCATCTTCGCGAACGTCGCCGCGCTGCCGCAAAGGCGCCTCGAGATGATGCGTGACATGATCGCCCGCCCAGGCAATGGCGCCGCGCTGGTCGCACATCTCGAACAATTCACTTTGCCGCCACCGGAAGCGCAACTTGCGCGGATTGCCGCGCCGACGTTGATCCTGTGGGGGAGCGAGGACCGCGTCATACCAGTAGAGCAGTCCCATCGTCTAAATCAGGCGATCAACGGATCGCGGCTCGAGGTGTTCGACGGTGTGGGGCATGCGCCGCAAGAAGAGGCGAGCGACGCATCTCTCGCCGCTGTTCGGAAATTTATTCTGCAAAAACAATAATATATATTTTAACACTGAATATTGGGAGGACAAAATGAACTGCAAGTCTGTCGGGAATAAATCGATTCCGGTGCTCCTGTTTGCCAGCGCGCCGCTGGCACTGATGTCGGCAAACGCCAATGCGCAGGTGGCTGGGGTAGCCGCGCCTGCTGCGGAAGAGAGCGGTGATGACGTGGGCGTGATCGTCGTGACCGCCCGCCGACGCGAGGAAACGCTTCAGGATGTACCGATCGCTGTTTCGGCTTTCTCGGGCGAAACCCTTGCGCAGCAGGGCGCGGCAGACATCACCGCGCTTCAGCAGCAGACACCCAACCTCACGCTTCAGATTGCGCGCGGTTCCAACTCGACGCTCATCGCGTTCATTCGCGGGGTTGGGCAGCAGGACCCTCTTTGGGGTTTTGAACCCGGCGTCGGCCTCTATGTCGACGATGTCTATGTCGCCCGGCCTCAAGGCGCGGTGCTCGACATTTTCGATGTCGACCGGATCGAGGTGCTGCGCGGACCGCAGGGCACGCTCTATGGTCGCAACACCATAGGCGGTGCGATCAAATATGTGACCAAACGGCTGGGTCATGATTTCAGCGGGAAGGCCCGTGCGGTCTATGGCTCCTACAATCAGATCGATCTTGTTGGCCAGATCACGGTACCGCTGGGCGACAAGTTGTCGGTCGGCGGCGCGGTCGCCTATTACAACCGTGACGGTTATGGCAAGAATCTCAACACCGGCGCGGACCAGTATGACAAGGACGTCATCGCCGGGCGCGTTTCGGTGGAGTTCGAGCCTTCCGACGGTGTCTTCTTCCGCCTCGCCGCCGACAAGACGGTGGACAAATCCAACCCGCGACACGGTACGCGCCTGATCGGCTTCGCAGGTCTGCCGGCGTTTCAGCCGACCGCCAGTGTCTATGACACAAATGCCGGCATAGGTGATGACAACAAAGTCGAGACCCAGGGCATATCGCTGACCGGTGAGATCGAACTGAACGACATGATGACGTTCAAGACTATCAGCGCCTATCGGGACGGTCATACCAACACGCTGATCGACTTCGACAACACACCTCAGCCGATACTCGACATTCCGGCCTTCTACGACGACCGGCAATATACCCA